>JAGPVT010000048.1 GCA_018066865.1 Marinobacter sp.
CTCCGCCGCTTTCTTGTATAGTGCCTTCGCGGGCATGCTGGGCTCCTGATATTACACGTATAAAAACAACTCAGGAAAGGCGCCTAACGCCGGAAGCGGGTTTCCAGCACCACGGCCGAGTTAGTGCGCTCAACTCCTTCCAGATTACCAACCTCGTCCAATACGGTGCTCAGTTCCTCCAGGGTTTGAGCTTGTACGATGGCTATAAGGTCGTATTCACCGCTTACCGAGAATAACTGCGACACCTGACTGATGCCCTCAAGTGCCGAGTTTGTTCGCGCCGTCAGTTTCTGAGCAACTTTTATCGAGACATGAGCCTCCACCTGGCTGGACGAAAAAGCCCCACCTAACTGTACCGCATACCCCGCAATGACTCCGCTCGCCTCCAGCCTGGCTATACGGTTCTGTACGGTTGAACGAGACAAGTGCAAAGCCCGCGCCAGATCCGTAATGCTGGTACGCGCATTTTGTCGCAACAGCATAAGCAGCTTCTGGTCTTTGTTTCCGATCATTTTGGTCACTCACTTGGTTATTATGACGAAAGCATAGCCCATTCTGCTCGAATTGCATCTGCAATATGCCAGAGCATCGCGTCATACTGTCCCGAAATAATGTCAGGTTGCAGCCCATGATCATTCGACCGATTACCGACAAGGATCTGGACGCTCTTTTCCTCATAGCTACAGAGTCCGGTCCAGGGTTTACATCCCTGATGCCAGACAGAGATGCTCTGGCGCGAAAAGTCGCCCACTCCATGGCCAGTTTTGAGCGCCGGGTTACCAACCCGGATGACGAGCACTACCTGTTCGTGCTGGAAGATGAAGCGACCGGAGCCATAATGGGCACGACCGGCATCGAGGCGAATGCCGGTCATACCCGGCCGCTTTATCACTTTCGGCGTAACACGGTTACCCATCATTCCCGCGATCTAGACCTTCGCAGAAGCGTGGAAACCCTCACCCGTTGTAACCATTACACCGGCTATTCCGAGATCTGCTCACTTTATTTGCGCCCTGAATTCCGCCGAGCCAATGCCGGCAAACTGCTCTCCCGGGTGCGCTTCCTGTTTATGGCACTTCACCCGGAACGCTTTTCAGACAATATCATTGCCGAAATGCGCGGTGTTTCCGATGCTGCAGGACAGTCGCCTTTCTGGGACTGGCTAAAAGCTCATTTCGTTGACATGGAGTTTTGCCAGGCAACCCATCTGGTTGGCACCGGCTATACTGATTTCATAGATGAGCTGATGCCCTCCCATCCTCTATACACCTGCATGATGAGCCCCGAGGCTAGAGCTGTCCTCAGCCAGGTACACAAACACACCCGGCCGGCCTTGCAGATATTGGCCGCAGAGGGATTTCAGCATAAAGGGTTCATAGACCTGCTTGATGCGGGGCCAACGGTTGAGTGCGCCTTGGCCGACATTCGCAGCGTAAAAGCCTCATCTGCGTGCAGGGTCACAATTGACGGAACGGATACATCCACAAGAACTCACAGCGGCTATGAACATGTCAGCTACCGGCAAAATAATCCAACTCTGGTTACCAACACGGGCACGGCGGACTTCCGGGCAACCATCACATCCGAAGTGTCGGCCCAGCCATATCCAGGTAGCTCAGGTGGCTCACAGCCAGGTACGCTGACGGTTCCCTCAGCACTCGCTGAAAAACTGCACCTGGCAGAAGGTCACCTCGCACGCATTCTGCCTTTAAACCAGGCTGCACCCGCACGGACCCACAATACAGCTACGGAGTTAAATTATGCATACTGATCGCAACGCCCTCTTCGAGAAGCTCTGGCAGGATTATCGCAACGTTACCCCATCGGCTGCGCAAATCCACCGCATTCTGGGAGCCGAAGAAGGCCAAGTCATCATCAACGACCATATCGCCCTGCGAACCTTCAACTTGCCACCGGTTGGCCTGGACGCGCTTGCGGAGCATTTTCTTGCTCTGGGATATCGTGAAGGGGGTGAATACCATTTCAAAGGCAAGAAACTCTATGCCCGGCACTATGAGCATCCAGATCCGGAAGCACCGAGGGTGTTCATTTCAGAGCTGCTCACGGAGCAGTGCTCACCGGAACTTCAGGCGGCGGTAAAAACACTGGTAGCCGGGATGACACAAGAGCAGGTTGCAGCGGACGACTTTCTGTATTCAGGCAGACACTGGGATCTGGATTACGACACTTATCGCAAGCTACTCGAAGAGAGCGAATATGCTGGCTGGTTGGCAGCCTGGGGCTACCGTGCGAACCATTTTACGGTCAGCGTCAATCACTTGCAGCATTTTGAGACAGTCGCCGATATTAATCAGCTTCTGAAAGACAACAGCTTTACCGTGAATGCGTCCGGTGGTGAAGTGAAAGGCTCCCCCGAGGACCTTCTTGAACAGTCATCCACCATGGCTGACCGGGTGCCCGTGAAATTTCGTGACCGTGAAACCACCATCCCCAGCTGCTTCTATGAGTTCGCTCTGCGCTACAAAAAGCCCGACGGCCAACTCTACAACGGTTTTGTAGCAGCCTCGGCTGACAAGATTTTCGAGAGTACTAACGCGAGCATGTAGGGCCATGCAAACTGGCTGACAGGCGACTTACTTGCAGTTACAAAAACCTCACCTTTTTACAACGGCGCGGACAGCGAACCTTGTCTACTTTTTAGGCATCTGGGCATTTCATAGACGGTCGGTCAAGCGCCGCCATGAACTGCAAAACAACAAAAACATGGCGATGAAGCCAGAGAGCCCGGCCTCCGCCAAGGAGAAAACATGTCTGCATCCGCCAATCACCTCGACGAGCGTACCCGGGATGCCGGCGAGCTGCTCGAGGACATCATGCCTTCGGCCATCACACTTGCCATGATGTTACGTCACAAAAAAATGGCTGCCTGGCTGCGTTCTGAATTCGATGGCTATCAGGATCGTGACGCAGCCCCTCCTTTTCGCCTGGACTTACCGGGACACATTGTCGCGAAATCCCCGCAATATGGATGGATTCCGGCGCCCGTAAGCGATCAACATAAACTTGAGTTTGGCCACATCGATCTCATAGAAGGCACAAAGGTGCTGGAGAAAATCTGCGTCAACAGAAAAAAAGGTGACGGCAACCGGTTACTGCTGGATGCCGACGATATGGCTGTTCTGCAGAAACAGATCAACCTGAGTGCAGAGCTGGCCATCAACCTCAGCCGCGATGTTTACGCAAGCCTGTTGAAGACCGTAAGAGGTGCCGTTTATCTTTGGGCACAGGCATTGATGGAAAAAGGGCTGGAAGGAGAGCACAACCACTACAGCCCCGAAGAGCGCGCGCTGGTTGCAGAGCTGGACACCCCGGAGCACTTCTGGCGCAAATCCATGGATAAGATAGACAGTCTGCCTATGCCGGATGTACGTTCCGCAGGCTTTTTCGAGCGAATGTTCGGCCGGGCAAGCTAAGCAAAGCTGCGCTAAACTAACTCCTTGTTCCCGAACAGTCCTGACGCCCAACGAAGTCCGCATGACAAGGAGTACTCCCATGCGTTATATCGTTCTCGTCCTCTCGCTCGTCGCCTGCTCCGCCACCGCCAGTCCCGCTGAGCGCGAAGGCTGGGCGGTGATCGAAACGAGCCATGCCTATCAGGACCTGGTCGACAGAGTGAAAACGGCGACGAAGGCCAACAAGATGGGCGTCGTCACCGAAGCTGGCCCGACCGAGGCCGCGGCCAATCGCGGTGTCACCATCCCCGGCAACCGCGTGATCGGTGTCTACAACAACGACTTCGCGGTCCGGATGCTGGAGGCATCCGAAGCCGCAATGATCGAAGCCCCGATCAGGTTCTACGTCACCGAGCAGGAGGACGGAACTGCGACTCTCAGCTACAAGACGCCGAGCCTCGTCTTCTCCCCCTACGCCGAAGACAGCCCCGAAGTGATGATAATCGCAAAGGAACTGGACGTAGTCTTCGAGAAGATCGCCGAAGACGCGGTGAAATAGGCAGCGATCGCCGACAGGTGACCGCGAAATTTTTTATTCAGCCGACTCAACTCCTTTATATACCCGAACGGGTACCCAGGTATCCCGAATCTGATCTAAACTGACCCCTTGTTCCCGGACAACCCCATTTTGTTCAATGCGACAAGGAGTAATGATGAAGCCTGTCGTCACGATTCTGCTGGCCTGCCTCCTGATACTGACGGGCTGCCAGTCGTTATCAGACAAAAAGCCAGTCAGTGAGCCAGACAACGGGAACCCGCCCGCAAGCACTGAAGCCAGGGACCGCAATACCGTCTTCCTCAGCGCGCAGCATTGCCTAAGCGAATATCTGCGTGAGCAGCGCAGAGTTCATTACGGCCCCTGTCTCAAAATCATAAGCGTAGACGGCGATACTCCGCAGGTTCGGGATGATGGCTTCATAGAGCTACCCTTGGGCACTTCTGTGATCCTTGGTACCAGCTGCGTTTACCGCCATGCCGACGGCTCGCCGATCCCCGCAACAATGGAAACAAAAGATTTCCGTGTTACCCCGCAAACGTTTACCCAGCCCGGAAAGCGCTGGTACTTGCACGCGCAAACGCAAGCCAGACAGGTGATCGGCTGCGAGCCTACGCTATCGCGTTCGGAAAACCCGACCTACAAAACGGACTGACGGCTTGAAACAATTCCGGCAACGAGTACCAACGATCACTCCGACCATGAGAATCAGGCCTTCATGACACCTGATATCAACATTGTCTGGCTTGGCGCTCTGGCAAGCCTGTTAGCTGGTCTGGCAACCGGCATTGGCGCCGCGGCCGTATTCTTCATCAAGCCCCCATCTGACCGAATGCAGGACAGTATGCTTGCGGGCGCGGCCGGTGTGATGTTGGCCGCCTCTTTCTTTTCGCTACTGCTTCCGGGGCTGGAACACGGGGAGGCACTGCTGGGCTCAACATGGGCTGCCGCGTTGCTGGTGATCTTCGGCATCTTGTCCGGAGCTGGTGTTCTGTACTACATCCATCAGAAACTGCCTCATGAACACTTTAACCTCGGACCGGAAGGACCGGACGCCTCGCACATACGCCGTATCTGGCTTTTCATTATCGCCATTACGCTGCATAATTTCCCGGAGGGGATGGCCGTGGGCGTCGGCTTCGCCGGCGGAGATGTGCGCAACGGCTATGTGCTCGCCACAGGGATCGGCATCCAGAACATTCCCGAAGGCCTTGCCGTTGCGCTCTCACTGATGGCCATTCAATACTCCCGGGCGCGGGCTTTCACGATTGCTCTGCTTACCGGCTTGGCTGAGCCCATCGGTGGTGTGTTCGGCGCCACTATGGTGTCGCTCGCAGAGCCGGTTATGCCTTGGACTCTAGGCTTCGCGGCCGGGGCTATGCTGTTCATTATCAGCAATGAGATTATTCCGGAAACCCACCGCAACAGTTATAAAACACTGGCAACCTTCTCACTTTTGGTCGGTTTTGTGGTAATGATGTTTCTGGACGCCACTTTGAGTTAATGTCGCGTAGATCACCATTCAGGTCAGCATGGAGAAACCACTTTGCCCGATAACAATAATGCACCTGGGCTGTTTGAATTCGATTACATCGTAGCAGGCGCCGGGACGGCCGGTTGCCTGCTGGCTAACCGCCTGAGCGCCAACCCGAAGACCCGGGTGCTGCTGATTGAAGCCGGGGGGCGGGACAACTACCACTGGATCCATATTCCGGTGGGCTACCTCTACTGCATCAACAATCCACGCACTGACTGGTGTTTCCGCACCGAGCCGGCACCGGGGCTCAATAACCGGTCTTTGATATACCCCCGTGGCAAAACCCTGGGTGGTTGCTCCAGCATCAACGGCATGCTGTACATCCGCGGCCAGGCACGGGATTACAATCGGTGGGCAGAAATAACCGGCGATGACGCCTGGAACTGGAACAATTGCCTGCCTGATTTCATGCGCCATGAAGATCATCATGGCTTGGACGCCGGCGACCATAAAGATAGTACTCACAAACTGTTCCACGGCCATGGGGGTGAATGGCGAGTGGAACGCCAACGCCTGAAGTGGAAGGTGCTTGAAGACTTTGCAGAAGCAGCGGTTCAGGCGGGCGTTCCCCGCACGAGTGACTTCAACCGCGGTGACAATGAAGGCGTGGCCTATTTCGAGGTAAACCAGCGTGCCGGCTGGCGTTGGAATACCTCCAAAGCCTTTTTGCGAAGCGCTTCGAAACGCCGCAACCTTACAGTATGGCATTCCACTCAGGTATTGAGCCTCGAGATGAACACGGATGGAGAGCAGCCCCGGTGCACCGGCGTGCGCGTCGCACGTGCCAACTCCGGCGAACAGACACTCGCAAGGGCCAGCCGCGAAGTTATTCTCTCTGCCGGCTCGATCGGCTCGCCACAACTGTTGCAGCTATCTGGTATCGGGCCGTCCGATCTGCTTCAGGGGCTGGATATTCCCGTGGTAGCAGACTTGCCAGGGGTAGGCGAAAACCTTCAGGATCACCTGCAAATCCGCTCCGTGTACAAGGTAAGCAACGCTCTTACCCTGAACACCATGGCCAACTCCCTGCTGGGTAAGGCGCGAATTGGCCTCGAATATCTGCTTAAACGTTCAGGCCCCATGAGCATGGCGCCTTCACAGCTGTGTGCGTTCACCCGCAGCTCGGATGAATTCGACTACGCCAATATCCAGTACCACGTTCAGCCACTGAGCCTGGATGCCTTCGGCCAGCCCCTGCACGATTTCCCGGCCATTACCGCCAGCGTGTGCAACCTGAACCCCACCAGCCGGGGCACTGTGCGCATCCGCAGCCGCAACCCGCTGGAAGCGCCGGCCATTGCACCCAATTATCTCAGCACCCAGGAAGACCGGAAAGTCGCGGCAGACTCATTGCGAGTAACACGCCGTATCGCCGGCCAACCAGCGTTCTCAAAATACCAACCCGAGGAATACAAGCCCGGGCCGCAGTACCAGACTGACGACGAGTTAAGCCGCCTGGCCGGCGAAATCGGCACCACTATTTTTCACCC
>JAGPVT010000052.1 GCA_018066865.1 Marinobacter sp.
AGACATGAGGGAGTGCAATCTCATGCCAGGGCCAGCCTTCAAATCTGCCACGCCCTTCTTTATCGAAGGTGCCGTACTGATAGATGTTTTCGCCATCCAGCCAGACCTGGACAATCAGGTCGGCGCTAAAAATATAAAGCACAGGGTTCTGCCAGTCCCCGGCCGGCAGTGTTACCCGGTACCACACCTGGTCCCGACCATTGCGTCCAGGGGGATTAGATGGGAAATCAATGGCATGCCACTGCTCAGGCTGCTGGGCAACAGACCAGTCAGGCACACCTTCGGCAGTAAACGGTAAGTCACCCCACCGATATTCCCAGCCTTCGGCCACGGGCTGCGGTGCCGCAACAGAAACGACAGGTCCAAACCCACACAAAATGCCAAGCACAATAATCAGACTTTTCAGAAAGAGTGCGGGCATTGGTGCTGCAATCCTGCCAGTAAGGGCTTTTTGGGCAAGTATAGAACACCCAAGTCCGACACGTGAACAAATCCGGAACGCAGTGGGTGCTAACGATGCGTGACTGCAGGGCCGGAGGCTGGCCCTGCAGTTCTATAGCCTCGGTTCAGGTCTCACAGACCGGATTTCAATTTTTCCCAGTACTTGGCATATACCTGCAATACTTCGTCACCAATATCGGTCTGAAATTCGGCATTAACCATATCTTCCGGTGCTGGATAGCTGGCACGGTCTCCGGCAACCTCGTCTCCCAGCAGGTCCCTGGCTGACAGCACCGGCGTGGCATAGCCAATGTCTTCGCTAATCAGTGCCGCAATTTCCGGCTGCAGCACAAAGCTTATGAACTTGTGGGCGGCTTCCGGGTTTTTGGCGTTCTTCGGAATCACGAAGCTGTCCAGCCAGGCGATAACGCCCTCCTCCGGATATACATACTCCAGTGTCTCCATGCTGTCCTTGCCCATAACGGCCTCACCGTTCCAGATCATGCCCACATCAGCCTCACCTTCCAGGAAGGGCATACGCGGTGCGTCTGAGTTAAACGTGCGCACAGAAGGCATGAGCTCTGTAAGCTTTTCATAGGCTGCTTCAATTTGCTGCGGATCGGTGCTGTTACCGGAGTAACCCAGCACCCGCAGACTCATGTGGAAGACTTCGCGCATATCGTTGGTCAGATTCACCCGACCTTTGAAGCGCTCATCCCAGAGATCTTCCCAGGCGGTCACCGGCTCGCCTTCAATATCGGCGGTATCGACACCAATACCCGTTGTGCCCCAAAGGTAAGGCACGCTGTACTGATTGTCCGGATCGATATCCAGACCGGTGAGTTCAGAATCAAGCTGTTCAAAGCCGCTGATTTTGCTTCGATCTATGGGCAGCAACAGCCCCTCGTTACGCATTTTACTCACGTAGTAGGTCGACGGCACCGCAAGATCATAAGCGGCGCTCTCGTCCAGCAGTTTGAGCCGGGCGTACATGGCTTCGTTGCTGTCGTAGGTGGTGTAGACAACTTTGATGCCGGTTTCATCCTCGAAGCGGGTCAACACCTCCTGTGGCATGTACTCAGACCAGTTATACAGGTTCAGTACCTGCGGATCGTCAGAACTGCAGCCCGTCAGGCCCAGTACCAGCAAGCCGGCCAGTGCGAGTTTCTTCATTGCTTGCTCCTTGAAAGAATCCATTGCGACACCATAAGCATCACCAGTGAGAACACCAGCAACAAAGTGCCCAGCGCATTTACTTCGGGTTTAAGTCCTACACGCACCATGGAATAGATGCGCAGAGGGAGAATTTCGTAACTCGGGCCGCTCACGAAGGTGCTCACCACAACATCGTCCATGGAGAGCGTGAAGCCGAGCAGCCAACCGGCCATCAACGCCGGCATGATAACCGGGATCAGCACCGTACGGGTCATAGTGAAATCGCTGGCGCCCAGATCCCGCGCCGCTTCCGGCAGGCGCTCATCAAACCCGGCGAGCCTGGCCAAAACGGTAATTACCACGAACGGCAAACAGAAAGTCACATGCGCCAGCAACAGCGATACGTACCCGAGCTTCAGGCCCAGTAACAGGAACAGCCCGAGCAATGAAATCGCCAGCACGATTTCCGGCGACATCATAACCACAAACAACATACCGTTCAGCACTCTCTTCCCACGAAAGCGATAGCGGTGCAGCGCCACTGCGGTCAGCGCCCCTATCATCGTAGACACAGTCGCAGCCGTAAGCGCTAGCCACAAAGAATTCCACATGGCCTGCACCATGGCGTGGTTATTGAACAGCGACTCGTACCAGCGCAGGCTGAGGCCTCCCCAGTTGTAGCCGGTGCGGGAGTCATTAAAGGAGAACACCACCAGCACCACAATCGGCACATACAGCAGCAAGTACACCAGAGCGAGATAGCTACGGGAAAGCCAACGCATCACGCACCCTCCTCGCCCAGACGGCGTTTACTCAACCGGTGCGCAAACATCAACAGCGCCATGGTGAGGGTCAGCACAATGCTGGCGGCAGCGCCAAATGGCCAGTTACGGGCATCCAGAAACTGGTTTTTGATCACGTTGCCCACCAGCAGATTGCGCGAGCCACCCAGAATGTCCGGCACAAAGAACAGCCCCATGGCTGGCAGCAATACCAACATGACACCGGCCAGTGCGCCCGGCAGAGTCAGCGGCACGACAACATTTTTAAAGGTGGCAAACCGGCCCGCGCCCAGGTCGTGAGACGCCAGCAGAACATCCTGTCGCAGATCCTCAAACACCGAGTACAAGGGCAGTATCATGAACGGCAGCAGCAGATACACCAGACCAACAATCACGGCACCTTCTGTATACAAAAGCTGCGCCGGCTCGTCGATCACGCCCAAAGACATGAGCGCGCTGTTCAACAACCCGTTCGTCGCCAGGATTAGCTTCAAGGCGTATGTGCGCACCAGTGAGTTTGTCCAGAAAGGCACGATCAAGAGAAAAATCAGCAACATCTGCCGACGCTTCTCCACCCGCGACAGTGCCCAGGCAAACGGATAGCCGATCAGCAGGCAGATCAACGTGGTCATAGCTGCCATATAAAGTGAGTGAAGAAACACCTCCAGATACAGCGGATTGAACAGTTGCCGATAGGCATCCAGGTTTAATGGCAGTGAAATAAAGGTAGACGGATCACGCGTCATCACGCTGGCACCCACCACCAGCATATTGGGTGCAAGCACGAGGAACAGCAGCCAACCCCACACCAGCACCAGAACCACCGCTCTGAACGGCTGCTGCTTAATGCTCCGCATCATCAGCAGCCAGCTCCTCTTCATCCGTCAACGGCTCGTCGCCCTCTTCTGCCAGCAACCATTCCCAACCGTCTACCCAGCTCACGCGCACCCGCTCGCCAATGCTGTAATCAAATGTCGGGTCGTCCTCATCGAAGAACTCGCTGGCCATAACATGGCTGCCGTCCTCCAATTCGATAACCGAGTCCAGCGTACTGCCTTTGTAGTTGCGCTCTACGATCTTACCTGCGACACCTTCGGTATCATCCGGCGCAAGTACCCGGATATCTTCCGGGCGCAGCAGAACATGCAGTGTCTGATTCATCACAACACGGAACGACGGCTTGCTCAGCTCTCGATTCAGGCCGAATACGTCCACACTGATACGACCGTCCTCAACCCTGGTAACGCGACCGGGAAAGAAATTGGTCTGGCCTACAAATCGCGCAGTAAACACATTTGCCGGACGCTCATAGACTTCCCGCGGGGTGCCGAGTTGCTGAATATGCCCGTCCTTGAGCACCACGATGCGATCAGACATCGACAGCGCTTCCTCCTGGTCGTGAGTGACGAACACGAAGGTAATACCCAGCTCACGCTGCAGCCGCTTGAGTTCTACCTGCATGGTGCGGCGCAGCTTGTAGTCCAGTGCAGACAACGGCTCATCCAGTAATAGCATCTTGGGCCGCTTGACCACCGCCCGGGCAATCGCAACCCGTTGCTGCTGGCCACCGGAAAGCTGGTGCGGTTTGCGCCTCGCAAAATCCTCCAGCTGAACCATGGCAAGTGCTTCTTCAACACGTTCACGTATTTCAGCTTTCGGCCGTTTCTCCATTTTCAGGCCATAAGCCACATTGTCGAAAACCGACATGTGAGAAAACAGCGCATAATTCTGGAAAACCGTATTAAGCGGGCGGTGCTCTGGCAGGGTTTGTGTGATATCAGCGCCGGACAGCGTAACAGTGCCGCGGTCCGGGAGCTCAAACCCCGCCATCATGCGCAAAAGGGTCGTTTTACCACAGCCTGAGGGCCCAAGAAGGGTAATGAACTCGCCATCATCAATCGTGAGACTCAGTTCATCCAGTACGGTCTTGCCGTCAAACTGCTTGCTGATACCGCTCAGCGATAGGAGTGTTCTATTCATCAGCCCTGTCCAAATAATAAGCGGCGTATTTTTTCAGAAAGAGCGCAGCATAAAAAGGTTAGCGCCGTTTTTTTGCACGACAATTTTTATCTGGTGGTTTATCCGAAGCGCCCGGCGGGGGGGGAAGTGGTGCCTCTGCTGGGGCGTTCTTTCATAAAAACGCCCCGGCTGCTGGGGCGGCCGGGGCTTGTTGGAAGATTTTATTGGCCAGCGACGCTGTCCAAGTAGGCCTTATCAGAAATGTTGGTCCACTGGCGAACCTGCTTCAGGTAATCACGCTGGGAGTTGATAATCTCTTTGGCCAGATCATCCTTCTCAGCGGCCTCGGCCAGCAACTTGTTGGTTGCCTCACGCATCGCATTGATAACTTCCGGCGGGAACGTCTTGTGCGTTACGTTCGGATAGTCTTCTTTCATACGAGCCCAGGCCACACCGCTTTCGTGGGTGGTCTGGATGTACATGTCATAAGCCGCTGTGCGCATGGCGATCCGCAGAATTGCTTGCAGATCTTTAGGCAGTTTTTTCCAGGTTTTATCGTTAATCAGGAACTGAACTTCTGCACCTGGCTCCTGCCAGCCTGAATAGTAGTACTTGGCGATCTGATGGAAGCCCATGGGGAAATCGAGAGCCGGCCCAACCCATTCAACCGCATCAACCGTTCCGCGCTCAAGCGCTGTGTATAGCTCACCGGGAGGCAGGTTGGTTACTGCAACGCCAAGCTCGGCCATAACTTCACCCGCAAACCCCGGGGTACGCATTTTCAAGCCTTTGAGATCCGCTACCGAGTTGATCTCTTTATTGAACCAGCCGCCCATCTGGTTGCCGGTATTGCCACCCGGGAAGGACATCAGACCGAACGGCTCGTAAACCTTCTGCATCAGCTCCATGCCCCTGTCGTAGTAAAACCAGGCGTACATTTCAGGAGCAATCAGACCAAAGGGCACTGTGGTGAAGTACATCGCGTTGGGGATCGTGCCCTTATAGTAATAAGAGGCGGTGTGTCCCATGTCGTACTGACCGTTGCGGACCAGATCAAAAATACCAAACGGCGCTTTGTGCTTGTTGGAACTGTCGATACGGATTTTCAAGCGGCCGCCGGACATCTCTTCGGCCATCTGCGCCATGTGTTCGGTGGTTTCACCGAGAATAGGAGAGTTGGGCCCCCAGGTTTGTGCAAGACGAAGGGTAAAGCTTTCCTGAGCCATGCCGAGCGAACTGACGGAGAACAACAGCACCACCGCTGCCATCCTGAACAGGCGAGTCATCATTGTTAGCACCACTTGTCGTGTTGTTATGTTATTTCTTTATCGCGAAAGCGCTCATAATCTTAGCCTGTGATGGCGCCCGGCGCCAAGAGTTGTTCCAGCAGGCACGGGCGCACCGATATCCACAATGCCTCAATCAGACCTTGAACTGACTCACAAGATCTCGCAATCTTTCGCCCAGCCGGGCCAGTTCATGGCTGGCTTCATTGGTCTGAGTTACCCCTGTGTCGCTACGTTGCGCCGCATCGACAATACGCACTACGTTCTGGTTGACTTCTTCCGCCACCTGGCTTTGCTGCTCGGCCGCCGTGGCAATCTGGGCAACCTGGTCGTGAATCTGTCCGATGGACGTCTCGATGGTGGCCAGAGCGCCTGTCGCGTGGTTAATACGTTCCACCGTTTCGGACGAACGATCCCGGGATCGGTTCATGCGCTCGACAGCGGAGCGTGACTCGCTCACGAAGCCATCAATCATTTCCCGGATCTGATCTGCAGACTCCGCACTGCGCCTCGCAAGCTGGCGCACTTCATCTGCGACCACTGAGAAACCGCGACCGTGGTCGCCGGCGCGGGCAGCCTCTATTGCCGCGTTCAATGCGAGCAGATTGGTCTGTTCTGTGACCGCGTGTATAACACCCAGAACCTGCTGAATATCGTCGGATTTTTCAGCCAGCGCATTGATACTGAGAGCGCTTTCCTGGATTTCCTCAGACAGCTTGTTTACCGCGCCCTGAGCACTTGCAATGGTTTCGCCGCCCTCTCGGGCCATGCGATCAGCATCCGATGCAGCGCCTTCCACTTCGCTGGCGTTACCGGAAATTTGCTGGATGGTCGCGGCCATTTCATTAATCGCTGAGGCAATCTGGTCCGTTTCCGAACCCTGCTCTTGCACCGACGCCCGCGTTTCATTGGCAACACGACTTAGCTCTTCCGCAGCGGAAGCAACCTGATCTGTCGTGGCACCTACTTCCCGAATGGTCGCCTGGATTTTGATAACGAAGGCATTAAAGCGACGTCCCAGCTCAGAAAGCTCATCTCTGCCATCGTCCGGCAAGCGTTGACGCAGATCGCCTTCGCCGTCAGCGATTTCCTGCATCATATCGCTGACGATCTTCAATGGCCTTGTTACCGTCCGGCCAACAAAAACACCGATTACCAATGAAATAACCACAACAATGACGGTGACCAGCAGGATAAAGCCGAGGGTTGAGACAATGTTATTCTCGATTTCGACACGCGCCGCGGCGACCTTCTTGTCGATATCAGTAACGTAGACACCGGTTCCGATCATCCAGTCCCAACCCGGGATGACCGTGGAATAGGAAACCTTGGGCTCTTCATTGCCGGAGGCCGGGTTCAGCCAGTCATAGCCGTAGTAGCCTCCAGATTCCCCGGCATCGAAAAGGTTCCCAACCAGCCGTTTGAGCGTGGGATTATTGCTCGGGCCTTCTTTGGAGGGATCCGGGGCGTATGCCAGGTTGTATACATCACGCCTGTAAGCAAACACGTAGTTTGTTTTCTCAAACCGGATGGAGCGTAAACGCGATGCCGCGGCTGCCTTGGCTTCGTCTTCGGAAAGTGCAGGATTGTTTTTAGCCTCCAGTACTACTGCTTTTGCAGCGTCAACCAGATTTTTCAGCCCTGTCTTTCGAGCCTCCAGCAAGCTCGACTCAAGGCGCTTCAATTCTGCCTCTCCATTGGCCTGTATCTGACTCACGGAAATCCAGGCGACGGTGGCAGCTGTAATCAGCACCGGTATCAGCACAGCCAGAAGCAAGCGGGTTCGTATGCGCAGGTTGTTCATGAAATTCATTTCGGCAGATCCTCGGAAAGGCGTTATCTCAAGATATTAACGACAAAATCCGAAATATCTTGAATAAAAACTATGTCTTATCCTGCACAAAATCGCGCGCAGCACCCTCGTCGCACTTTCGGCAAGCAAGCTCAAAACCAAGCATGGAGCGCCGTCCCTCTTCGGTCGTCACCCAGGGCCTGTTAACCCAAGGCGGGGTATGACGTACATGCTGGTTATGACCACAGGCCAGTCGGGCGACCCAGTGGTCTTCTTCATCTTTGTGATATCCGATTATCGGCTGTTTCATGGTAATGGCCTGGCTCGCCCGGTCCAGGCCGACCAGGAATAGATCCCCAATGCCGTCCATATCATGATAAAACTTGTCAGCTTTTCCATACTGAGCGGTTCACTGAACACCAATAATGCAATCAGGAACTGGATGGTGGGGTTGATGTACATCAGGAATCCGACCGTCGACAAACGCAACCTGCGAGCTGCACCGGCAAAGGCCAGCAGAGGAATCGCTGTCACTGCGCCGCTGGAAAGCAGCAAAAGCATGGTCGCTGTATCTTCCGAAAAGTGCGATGCTCCGGCATAGCTGACGGCCGTGAGGGCCAAGATAGCCACTGGCAACAAAAGCAGCGTTTCCACAAACAGGCCTGAGAGCCCGTCCAGCGCAACCTGTTTGCGGAGTAATCCGTAAGTTCCGAAACTGAACGCCAGCGCCAGCGTTATCCAGGGCACCACACCCAGCAGGAGCAGCTGATAGAGAATCGCGATGGTCGCCAAGGCTACAGCGACAATCTGTAACCGGGAAATACTCTCCTTGAGTACCAGCATGCCCAGCCCAACGTTTACCAGTGGCGTCAAGAAGTAGCCAAGACTGGCTTGCAGCACCTGCCGGGTTTCAACTGCATAAATGTACACACCCCAGTTCACGGCAATAAGTACGGCGCAACCGAGAACAAACCCGAGCTTTTTCGGCTGGGCCAGTGCTGCTCTCACGGGCTGCCAGCGTTTCAGGGACGTGACAATAACGGCGAGTAAAACGCAGGACCAGACGACCCGATGGGCGACTATCTCCCAGGCGGGCACCCCCTCAAACAATGCGAAGTACAGCGGGAAGCAGCCCCACATGGTGTAGGCGAACAGGCCATAAAAGACACCTTTGCGGGCTTCCTGCGCACCCATAACAATAGCTTCCTCATGACGTTATGGCACTGAATTTAACACACCTGGCGGGTGACGCGCTCGGGCATTATGGCTTAATCTGACAGCACATTGATCGTAAGGAGCGCTTGCCATGAAAACAGCCCAGGATTTTGTCGCCGAAGCCAGACAGCATATTCAGGAGATCTCCCTGAACGACGCCGACGAGGCGATCCAGGCCGCAGATCTGCTGGTAGACGTCCGTGACGGAGACGAATACCGGCAGAGCCACGTGCCCCAGGCCACCAACATTTCCCGAGGCCTGCTGGAATTCAAGTTCAGCAATGATCCGGCGCTGGCCAATCGGGACATGAAGATTGTGATTTACTGCAAAAACTCGGGCCGTGCAGCGCTGAGCGCCAAAGCTTTGCAGGAGATGGGTTACCTTTACGTACAGTCGATTGAGGGCGGGTTTGACGCCTGGCAGGAAGCTGGCAAACCTATTGCCAAACCGGAGCTGCCGTCGTTCGATTGACGACGACAGGCTGGAGAGGGTCTACGGTCGTTTTGTAACCGCCATCGTCAGGCGAGAGATACAGGTCGTTTTACCCTCTTCATTTTCCATGCGAATTTCCCATACCTGAGTCGCATTGCCAATATGGATGGGTCTGGCCGTTCCATAAACCCAGCCTTTAGTGGCTGGCCGAATATGGTTGGCATTGATTTCAAGCCCGACGGCAACGGTATTCGGATCTTTCAGGCAGCCGTTGGCAGCCATGCTGCCTAAGGTCTCTGCCAGCACCACCGATGCCCCTCCATGAAGAATGCCAAAAGGCTGAACCGTGCGCTCATCGACCGGCATGCGGCCTGTCACGTAATCATCACCGACTTCAGTGTACTCAATGCCCATGTGGCTGACTGCCGTGTTAGCACTGGCTTTAGCCAACTGCACAAGGTTCGGTTTACGGGTCCAGATTGCCATGCTGATAGAAATTCTCTGACAGGTTGAAAACAAGCCGCCGGCAGCTACTGAGGCTGCGGGAACATGTAACGGGCCGTGTGTTCACTGACAATCTCGTCCAAGCGGCCCGAAAGAGTCAGTTTATACAGGAGATCCGCGATGCGTTCACGGAATTCAAATGTATTGCATGGCGAGTTCTTGGAAAACGTGAAGAAAAGACCTTCGTTGCTGATGGGCACATCGAGAGGTACAAATTTTTCCGCCAGCCCCATACGCTGGAGTTTTACCTGCCCCTGCAATCGCTCATACAAAACGTAATCCACACGCCCGGCCAAGGCCATCTCAAAAGATTGCTCAATAGTCCGGACTCCAACAATTTCCAGATGCTTTGCTGCGTAGCGGTCAAAACCTTGCCCAAAACTGTTATTAATCAGCGTGCCTCCCCGTTTCCCGACCAGATCCGGCCAATGGCGATACTCAAACACCTGATCTTTGGGCACCCAAACGGCGGCAGGAAGGCGGATAAAAGGCGGCAGCAGATAATCCATGTACCGGATACGCTCTGATGTGATGAAAGCTCCGGCAATCATATCGAGCTCACCTACTCTTGCAAGGCGCTGAACGCGAGCCCAGGAGCCGAGATTCTGAACTTCCAGCTCCACACCCATAGTTTCAAGAATTTCCTGCAGCAACGCGGGCGCAGCACCCGTAAGCTGCTGAGGATATCGAGGATCCTCCCACAGCAGTGGCGGATACTCCGGATTGCCGCTCACCGTCAGTGTTTTGCAGAGAGGCTCCGCCGCTCCGGATCGACCGAACACAATAACCACTATCAGCACAGGGAAGAGCAATCTGGCCGCGGTAAACAGTTTTTTTCTGAAAACTGACAAGTGAGCGATCATCCTGTTTCCTGGAACGGAGAAGCATATCTTTCAGTCGGGGATATGCCAAAGCCCGGCGTGCCTTGAGGGTTTATCGGGCGTACTGATCCATATACTTCACTATCAGGTCTTCGTATATACCCTCAACTTCTATCAGCTTGAGCGCAGCGCGTATGTCGTCTGAATACTCCAACACCGGCGACGTTTTGGCAACCGCAACTTAATTGATCCATAAAAAGCCACCCGCAGGAAGTATAGACACTCCCAGATCTGTGGCTGGTCAGGTTGCGTATATAGATGCGCATCACCATGGTTGAATTTGCAGGCTAGCAGCACAAGACAAGGTAACAAGTCTGGTAAAACAGGTGAATTTCACTACTCAACGAAAAGGACGCGCACTATGAACATCCTCATGGTTCTGACTTCCCACGACCAGATGGGCGACACTGGCCATAAAACCGGCTTTTGGCTGGAAGAATTCACTGCGCCCTATTATGTATTCCGCGACGCAGGCGCAAACATCACCATCGCATCGCCAAAAGGCGGTAAGCCACCGGTTGATCCCAACAGCGAAGCCGACGAAGCGCTCACAGACACTACCCGTCGTTTTCAGGAGGATGCACACGCCAAAGAATCGCTCGCCAGCACGAAAAAACTCAGCGATGTCGATATGAACGGGTTTGATGCGGTCTTCTACCCGGGTGGTCATGGCCCTATGTGGGACTTGGTAAACGATGAAAAATCTGTCGCTCTGATCAAAGCCGCTTACGAGCAAGGCAAAGTTATCGGCGCCGTCTGCCACGCACCCGCTGTTTTTAAAAATGTCGAGATCAAGCCGGGGCAGAACCTGGTTGGTGGTCGCAAAGTCACCGGCTTCAGCAACAGTGAAGAGGAAGCAGTTGGTCTTGCATCAATCGTACCTTTCTTGCTCGAAGACATGCTGAAGGAAAACACCGCAACCTACTCCAAGGGTGACGACTGGGCTCCGCACATTGTTGTAGATGGCAAACTGATTACCGGCCAGAACCCGGCTTCATCCGAGGGCGCTGCCAAGGCTGTGGTCCAGGCGCTGCAGCAAGGCTGAAATCCGTATTAGTGGCACCCGGCGAGGCAGCTTGCCTCGCCGGGGAACATTCACTCACACAATACTTCCGCCAATTAAGCCCCAAGTTCCGTCAGTCTGTGCTAACGTTTTGAAGAACATCTCAAAAGGCTGGCTTTTTTCATGAGTAATCCAAAACACACCCTTTTCTGGATGACCTTTTTTCTGGCAGTTGTTGCCGTCGTCGGCGTGTTGGTCCACAAACCTTTGGCCACCGCCTTTATGGCAAACTGGGTCTTCAACCTGTTAATCGTTGGCGTTTTGATTGTCGGCATCGGCCTCACTTATCGTCAGGTTTTCGTGTTATTCCCCGAGCTGCGCTGGATCGCCCAGTTCCGCACTGGTCATTCCGGCCTTTCGGTGTTGGAAGAACCCCGGCTGCTCAAGCCGCTGGCACGGCAGCTAGGCGAAGACTCCAAGCGTGATCGTTTCACCCTCTCTACCATGTCACTTCGGACGGTGCTCGATGGCATTCATTCGAGAATGGATGAGCAGCGCGAAATTACACGTTACTTTATCAACCTCCTGGTGTTTCTGGGGCTTTTGGGCACCTTCTGGGGGTTGCTGGGCACGATCAATGCGGTTGGCGAGGTCATTACCAACCTGGATATGGGTCAGGGCGACTTCGGCAAGGTATTTGCAGATCTTCAGACGGGGTTATTGACGCCCTTGCAGGGCATGGGTACGGCATTCAGCTCCTCGCTGCTTGGCCTTGGCGGCTCGCTGATTCTGGGCTTTCTCGACATTCAGGCCGGCCATGCCCAGAACCGTTTCTACGACGGGCTGGAAGAATGGCTGACCGGTGTGACCAACCTGCTCGACCCGTTCACCAGCAATGAACGCCAGCCATGATCGGATCCAGACGCCGGAGCCGAAGCACCACCAACGTCTGGCCGGGGTATGTAGACGCGCTCTCCGCCCTGCTGATGCTGGTGATTTTCATGCTGTTGATTTACGTGGTCAGCCAGCTTTTTCTGTCCCAAACGCTTTCAGACCGCAACTCTGAACTGGCCCGACTGAACCAGCGGCTGAATGAAATATCACAGCTGTTGGGGCTGGAACAGAGCAAAACGGAAGCCCTGGAGCAACAAATGCTCACCGTTCAGAGCAACTTCAGCGACAGCCTGGCCCAGAATGAAGACCTGCAGGATCGGCTGGACGCCTCCCGCAACCAGTTGATGCAACTAACCGCCGACGCCGAAGCGCGGACTGAAAGACTCGCGAACATGAACCAGGAGCTGGATGACAAGGACGAGCTTTCTGCCAGCCAGCAGAACATGATCCTGCGGCTATCCAATCAGATTGCATCACTCCAGAACCAACTGCGACAGATAACCGCTGCGCTGAAACTGCAAAAAGAAATGACGGGCGACAAGGAAGACGAACTGGAAAATGTCAGCCGACGCCTCAACACACTGCTGGCAGAGCGCATCAACCAACTGGAGCAGTACCAGTCCGAATTTTTCTCACGGTTGCGGAACATTCTGGCCGCGAATGAAAACATCCGGATTGTCGGCGACCGTTTCCTGCTGCCATCCGAACTGTTGTTCGCTTCTGGCTCTGCCCAACTGGGCGACGCAGGCAAGCGTGAGCTCGACAAGCTGGCCGGCGTGTTACTCGACGTGGTTAAAACGATTCCCGAAGACCTCGACTGGATTCTGCGCATTGATGGCCACACCGATCTGATCCCGATCAACACGCCGCAGTTCCCCTCCAACTGGGAGCTATCAACCGCTCGCGCGGTGGCGGTAGTCCGCTATCTTGCGAACCAGAACGTGCCACAAAACCGCATGGTCGCAGCCGGATTTGGCGAGTTCTTCCCGGTGGCCAAGGGCACAACACCGGGCGCCTTGCAGAAAAACCGGCGTATCGAAATCAAGCTGACAGATCGCTAGCCCAAGCCATGCTCCAAAAGAGCATTAACGGTGGCGGTGTAGGGGGCGTCGATACCGAGTGCTTCGGAACGGCGAAGCACTGCCCCCGCGATACTGTCCAGTTCCAGCGGGCGCCCCTTTTCCTTATCAACCAGCATGGAGGTTTTGATCGCGTTAAAGCTGGTGATCAACCCAAACATCTCGTCTACATCCTCCTTGCCAAGCTCGAGGCCGTCGACCTTTGCGGCAGCGGCCGTCTCTGCCATCATGCCGTACACAATCCGGCTGAATTGCGGGTGTCGCGTCAGACTCTGCGTGTCCAGCCCGGTAAGGGCCGAGATCGGGTTAACGCCGTTATTGATCACCAGTTTGCGCCAGAGCTCATAACGAATATCATCTGAAACCGCAGTAGGAATGCCAGCTTGTTCAAAGGCGTTTTGCAGGATTTCCAAAAGCGGGCGACGGGCGTCCTGTTCACCAGGAATGCAGGGCCACTCACCCATAACAATCTGAGCCACACCTTCTGCTTCAACAACACCTGGTTCAACAACATGGCCGCCGATGCGCACAGCCAGCCCTCCCAAAACGCGGCTTTCGCCAAGTACCCGGGCAATCATGGGCTCGTTGTCCACACCGTTCTGTAACGACAGAACCGGCACGTCACTTTGCGCCAGCCATGGGGCAAGCTCATTCAGAACGGCTTTTGTTGCGGTGGATTTGAGAGTAATAACAATTGCATCAAAATCGGCAGGTTGGTAATCCCGCATCAGAGCAGCATGATCGACAGCCGGTAGGTGGCGCTCTATCAACCGTTCTTGGTAGTGAACCACGAGACCCTTTTCCTGAAGGGCCGCAAGGTGCGCACCACGAGCTGTAAGTACAACCCGATGGCCGGCCTCCGCCAGCCTCGCGCCGTAATAACCGCCAATACCTCCTGCGCCGATCATGAGTATGCTGAGCATAATCAACAAACCTCTTTATCCAGTTTTCTCAATCTTCCAGCTTCCGGTGGTTAAGCGCCATCATGACAAGCATGCCGGTTTGCTGCACCACCAATGAACCAAAAGCGGCCTGATAGTCTGCTTTCTCGTAGCCCGGCCCGCAAGGTGCTGGTCAAAATGGCGGGACAGCAAGCCGACCGGCAACTGAACAAGAGCAAACACCAGAAAATAGGCACCGGTCAGCAATCCAAGCTGGCTTGCTGACAGACCCAGATCAACCACGAGTTCATCGGAGCTAACCCTTTTGCTAATTTTTGAGCCCGTGCACCATACTTGCGGTTCTAGAAGTGAATCACAGTCCGGATGCTCTTACCCTCATGCATCAACTCAAATGCCTGGTTGATGTCTTCCAGGGGCATTTCGTGGGTAATGAAAACATCCAGTGGGATTTCGCCCTTCTCTGCCTTTTCCACATAGCCCGGCAGTTCCGTACGTCCTTTTACGCCGCCGAATGCTGAGCCTTTCCAGACCCTGCCGGTAACCAGCTGGAATGGGCGGGTACTGATTTCCTCTCCTGCACCGGCCACACCAATAATAATGGATTCACCCCAACCCTTGTGACAGCACTCCAGGGCCGATCGCATCAACTTTACGTTGCCCACACATTCAAATGAATAGTCCACGCCGCCATCGGTCATTTCGATAATCACATCCTGGATGGGCTTGTCGTAATCTTTCGGGTTAACCACATCAGTGGCACCCAGCTGTTTGGCGATGTCGAATTTTCCGGGGTTAATATCAACGGCAATAATGCGGCCGGCCTTGGCCATTTTGGCACCGATAATCGCCGCCAGGCCAATGCCACCAAGGCCAAAAATTGCAACCGTTGCGCCTTCCTCAACTTTGGCAGTATTCAGCACCGCACCAATACCGGTAGTTACGCCACAGCCCAACAGGCACACTTTATCCAGAGGTGCTTCTTTAGGAATTTTGGCCAGAGAAACTTCCGGCAGTACGGTGTATTCCGAGAAGGTAGAGCAGCCCATGTAGTGATAAAGGGGCTCACCCTTGTATGAGAAGCGAGACGTGCCATCGGGCATCACGCCCTTGCCCTGGGTTGCGCGCACGGCACCGCACAGGTTGGTTTTGCCAGAGGTACAGAATTTGCACTCGCCGCACTCAGCGGTATACAGCGGAATTACATGGTCACCGATCTCAAGGCCTGTTACGCCTTCGCCCAGAGCTTCCACAATGCCGCCGCCTTCGTGGCCCAAAATAGTGGGGAACAGGCCTTCGGGGTCGGCACCGGAAAGAGTAAAGGCATCGGTATGGCAAACACCCGTTGCCACGATGCGAACCAGAACTTCGCCTTTTTGGGGCGGTGCAACATCCACTTCTACAATTTCCAGCGGCTGATTGGCAGCAAAAGCCACGGCGGCACGGGATTTAATCACAGGATATCTCCTTGCAGGCAGAGTTATGGTTAAAGAGCTAAGGTTAAAGCGTTACGGTTATTCCGGATACTGAGAGGTTGACGCGCTCTAGACGACCGGTCTAGTATGGCCACCATGACGACGAACAACACACGCAATCTCATCATCCAGACCGGCGCCGACCTTATCGGCACCAAGGGCTTTGGTGCAACCGGCATTAACGGCATACTGACGGTTGCTGGCGTGCCTAAAGGGTCGTTCTATCATTACTTTAGCAGCAAAAATGACTTCGGCCTTGCGATCATCGACACCTTCGCCGAGGAATACGATGCTAAGCTGGAGCAGATTCTCACTGACAGTAGCCGTTCCTGTGTTGATCGCCTGCGCGCATACTTCGATACCGGCTTTGACAACATGGCAAGCTGCAACTGCGCCCGTGGCTGCCTCATTGGCAACCTTGGCCAGGAGCTTGCGGGCCAGAATGAGATGTTCCGTGTGCGGCTGGAAAAGGTGTTCTCCGGCTGGGAAAAGCGCTTGGAACGCTGCATTGCCGAGGCACAAACCGCCGGCGATATTGGTACCGACATTGCCCCTTCAGATGCCGCCAGTTTCTTGCTGTCGGGCTGGGAAGGCGCAATCCTGAGATCCAAAGTTGTGAAATCAACTGAGCCGATGGAACGGTTTGTCCGAGTGTTTTTCACCCAATGTCTTGGCATTGGCTGATTTTTTTTCGCATACTTACTAGTAGACTGGTCTAATTAAAATTTATTAATCCGAAAAGAGACTATTTTATGAGCAACCAAAAACCGAATGATCCATTATTTCAGTCGTTGAATATGGGCGGCCTTACACTGCCTAACCGGGTTCTGATGTCTCCACTAACCCGTTCACGCTCAAGCCAGCCGGGCGATATCCCGAATGACATGAATGCCCACTACTACCAGCAACGAGCCAGTGCCGGATTGATCCTGAGTGAAGCAACTCAAATCTCACCGCAAGGCAAAGGCTACGCTTTCACACCGGGCATTCACTCTCAGGAACAGATTAATGGCTGGAAAAAGGTTACCGGCGCCGTCCACTCCGTCGGTGGTCGCATCCACATGCAGCTATGGCATGTGGGCCGCATTTCACACCCGGAATTACAGCCAGACGGTAACCAGCCAGTCGCCCCCTCAGCTATCAAACCGGAAGGTGCCAAGACCTTTATCAGTGCAGACTCCGGCATGGTAGATGTGCCCGAGCCCCGCGCACTGGAAACCCACGAGATAGCCGGCATTGTTGAACAGTATCGCCAAGGCGCACTGAACGCGCAGAAAGCCGGATTTGACGGTGTTGAGGTTCACGCCGCCAATGGCTATCTGTTGGACCAGTTCTTAAAAAGTGGCAGCAACCATCGCACCGACGAATACGGCGGCTCTATGGAAAACCGTCTGCGCCTGCCGCTGATGGTCATTCAGGCTGTGATTGATGTGTGGGGCAAAGATAAGGTGGGCGTTCGTATTAGCCCAACCGGCAGCTTTAACGCCATGCACGATGACAACCCGATTGAGACCTTTGGCGCCTTTGCCAAACACCTGAACGACCTGGGAATCGCGTATCTCGAGGTGGTTGAGGACTCGTTCCAGGGTAATCACGCCAACGGTCGCCCGGAAGAAGTTATCGAGGCGATCCGGGTCGTTTACAAGGGCACCTACATCGCCAACGGCGCCTACACAGCCAAGGAAGCCCGCACACGCATCAGCGAAGGCCGTTGCGATCTGGTCACCTTCGGCCGTCCGTTTATTGCCAACCCGGATCTGCCAGAGCGCTTCCGCGAGAATGCGCCTCTCAACGAGTGGGATGACAGCACCTTCTACGGAGGCGGTGAGCACGGCTATACCGACTACCCCACACTGGAAGAACTTGAAACTATTGCCTGATCAGCATTTTTTGATCCAAACAGGAGAAATACTATGAGTAACACTAACGATCCGATTAACAGCAAGGTTGTCATCATCACAGGTGCCAGCAGCGGTCTGGGCGAATCCACCGCCCGTCGCCTGGCCGACCGAGGCGCCAAACTGGTACTGGCAGCCCGCAGAGAAGACCGCCTGAAGTCTTTGGCCGACGAGCTGACGGCAAAAGGTGCCGAAGTCCTGTGGCAGGTCACCGATGTCACCGACCGCAAACAGGTAGAAAGCCTTGCGGCATCGGCCAAGGAAAAATTTGGCCGTATCGATGTCCTGATCAACAACGCTGGCCTTATGCCGCTGGCACCGCTGGATGCTCTCAAGGTAGACGAGTGGGAGCAGATGATAGATGTCAACATCAAGGGCGTTTTGTATGGCATTGCTGCCGTGCTGCCGACCATGCGGGAGCAGCACAGCGGGCACGTGATCAACCTCTCGTCGGTAGCTGGCCACAAGCTGTTCCCGGGCGGTGCGGTTTACTGCGCAACCAAATACGCGGTCAGGGCTCTGTCTGAAGGCTTGCGCATGGAAGCCGGTGACGAAATCCGCAGCACCAACATTTCACCGGGTGCAATAGCCACCGAACTGACCAGCACCATCACCGATCCCAATGCAGCGGAAGCGGCGGAAGAGCTCTACAAGGTCGCCATCGACGCCGACGCGGTTGCCCGCGCCATTGTCTACGCGATTGAGCAACCGCATGACGTGGATATCAACGAGATTATCCTGCGTCCTACAGCGCAAGAGATGTAAATCTGCGTTCCGGTTGAGATCTGTCCGGATAACCTTTTCAACTGCCCGAAGCGTATCACTTTGATCGTTAGGGCGGTTAGGAGGGCCTGTTTCGTGACATTATACAGACCGGCCATCCATCGTTTTCCAACAGAGGACACTTGTTCATGGCTCTGTTCAGCCAGAAGAATGCGCGCAAACAGTTGAATGCCGAAGCAGAGAAGGTAAACCGTGCCGACCTGGAAGCTTTACTGGAACGACAGAAATCCATAGAGGAAAAGGTCAAAGGCAGTGGCAAGCTGAAGCGGTTCAGCGCCGACATCAAGCTGATGTTTTCCATGATTCGGGACTACTGGAACGGCAGCTACCGCAACGTTCCCTGGAAGAGCATCGCCGCCATGGCCGGCGCGCTTATATACGTGATGAATCCGCTGGATTTCATCCCCGATCTGATTATTGGATTTGGCTTTCTGGACGACGCCGGCGTGGTTGCACTGTGTTTGAAGCTGGTCGAATCTGATCTGCACAAGTACGCAGCCTGGAAAGAGACTAAAGAAGAAGTTGGGCAATCTGCACAAGCAGATTGATTGAATAATGAACTGCGGGTAATCGCAGATTTATTTTCCTTCGTCAGCTTTGCACTAACCGAAAGCATTTCGGAGTTTTCCATTGTCGCCTGAAAATGGCCAGCACTACCAAAGGCGAAAGCAATTGAGAGGACTTTATCTGCGGTGCCAAGGTAGAACTCACTTAACACGATAATCCCAATATAAATCAGGACTGGTTACTAACTGTCATCACCCACCCTGGAAAACAGCCCCAGGCGATGGAAGAAGAAGGTGATTCCGAACCGACCACCTCTAACAATGCCTTCAGTGCTATTCCCACCAACAAATCCTGGCGCCCCCGGTGCGACCACCGCCTACTGGTGGACGGCCCGCAAGTCGCCATTGTTACGGGACCGGAAGGCGAAGAAATCCATTGCGGAAAATTCGGCCGGGTGAAAGTACGCTTCCCTTGGGACCGCTATAGCGAGAATAATGAACACAGCAACACCTGACCCCGAATCAACCGGGGCTGAGCCAGTGGTTAGTATGGCTTTACAGCGTTGCCCCGGATCAGAAACGAAGTGATTCTCTCCTTCCTTGACGGCGATCCCGATCAATCCATCATCACCGGTCGTACTTGCCACGTCACCAACACACCACCCTGAAAACCCAGACCCACAAGGGCGAAGGTGGCAAGGAACTGCGCTTTGAAGACGAAGTCGATAAAGAACAAATTTACATTCACGCCCAGAGAGATTTGGACCTGCTTACTGAAAACAACCGCACCGAAGTCATCATGAATGACAGCCATCTGACGATTGAGAATGATCACTTCAGTCACACAAGAAACAACAGTCACACCACAGTAGATGGCGAAAAGCGGAAACAGACCGGCAAAGGGACGTGGCCGACGAGCAGAAGACGACCATTTGCTAGGTGGATAGGGTTTGTGGAACGCTTACTTGCGTTCTTGTTCGTGATTTTTATGATCACAAAATTCTTAATAAACACAACGAAATTTACCTTCTAAATATTTAATATATTTAATGTTAACGCTATATTTAAAAAGTTGCCGACATGGTAGCTCACTTTAAAACAATTAAATAATAAACAAGCTCGGAGAAAACAATGAAAACAAATAACATACAACTGGCGTTATCCATTGCAGCGGCATTAGCAAGTACTACTGCATTAGCTGACAGTGATACGCAAGAATTAGAACAACAACTGTATGAGTTGAAAAAAGAATTCTCAGAGTTAAAAGAATCAAGTATTTTCAATCTAGAGTTCGGTGGTCGAGTTCAGGTTGACTACGACTACTTTGAAGGTGCCTATAATGCCGATAATGGCGGTGATCCAGGCAGTGATTTTTTCCCTCGTCGTATTCGTACCTACGTAGAGAGTGAGCACGGTGATTGGGATCATAAATTATTACTTGATTTTGCCGAAGATAGTGGTGAAATTGTTTTGGCACGAGTACGTTACAACGGTTTTGGTAACGGTCTAAAAGTGCAAGTTGGTAAGTTGCGCGAAGATATCTCTTTAAACGCACTAACCAGTAGTAAATACATTAATACTATATCGCGTAGCTCGCTGGCAAATAGCATGTCGCCTTTCTTCCAATGGGGCGCATCAGCTTATCAATACTTTAAAGATACTGGCTTTCGCTATGCCGTTGGCGTTTATAAAAACGAAGCATTTGGTGCCAATGGTGAAAATGATGACGATGGCTCGTTAGCGCTCTCTTTAACGGGTCGATTAACTTGGCAACAAGATTTAAAAAATGGCGTATTACATCTTGGCGGCTGGTATTCGAAACGCGATATGGGGGGGCGTGAGTTAACGGGGTCCTTGGCGCGAGGTGAAATACGGAATACAAATACACGGTTATTAAATTACGCCGCAGGCGGTAATTTAGTGCGCTTGAACAGCCTTCAACAAGCAGGTTTAGAGGCTGCATATCAGCATAAAGGCCTGACCTTAGAGGCCGAATACGCGGCCCGTGAATTAGATACTGTCGACCCAACGTCAGTATTAGATGGCGAACGCTATGACGGTTATAGCCTATCAGCGAGTTACTTTTTAGGTGGTTTTCAAAAACAGTACTCTAAAGGCTCTGCGGTATTTAAGCAGCCAAAAGGAGTTGAAAATGCATGGGAATTAGTCGCTCGCTTAAGTAATACCGATGCAACATCAGGTACACAAGGTACTGAATTAACAACCTATACCTTGGGTACAAGCTACTACTATTCAGAACAAATTAAACTCATGTCGAACCTTATTTATTCAGAAGTGGACGGCCCAGGTGTGAATGATTTGGTAGGCGATGAAGATAACGGCTTTGGTTTTACCGCACGTATTCAATATTTATTCTAGGGAAGGTCTGAATAATCCTCGATTTTCGTCAGCATCTGCGCATTCTGATCGAACGTGAACACCGGATAGCCTAATGCAATACCCGCCTCGATTTTTACATGGGAGGGTGTTCACGTTCAGCCAATTCGCTTTTTCGTTTTCTCCTCGATTCTCCGTGCAAGTTCAGTCTGTGGGCATTGTGCATTAGTCGGTCCAGGGTGACATCAGGATCGTGGTTGTAGGCTACCAGATAGGTCTTGATCGAAGCCCCAAGTTCACGAGTGCTACGATGAGAGCTTCGTTTGATCCACCGCAGGTACGGTTCCGTATACGGCGGTTCACTGTTGGCTCTGAAGCCGGTTCATCGTATCCAGCCGTCCAGCGCTTCTACCGAGCGCTTTGAGTCGGTCAGGCGATAGTAGTTCGCCCACCCTCGTAGCACCGGCTTTAGCTTCCGGATGGTGGTTGGCAGCGACTGCCCCCGTGATCGTTTGAGCAACTGGCACTTTTCTCCGTGTTGGCCTTCAAGCGCAGAGGCGTTTCCAGCTAGTGGTTCTCCTTACCGGGCCCACCGATGACCTGCACCCCCAGGTCATCGGGCCAGCACCGCCTGTACCGGAACAGCGCCCGTCAAGGCGCTACGCGCCATGCCTGGCGCACCAAACAAAAAAACACCGGGCAGGGCCCGGTGCAACATCACTCATTTATCCGCCATAGCAGGTTATCGGAGCGCCTAATCGCTCGTCGGCCCTTCCTTGATGGCAGAGCGCATGCGCTGGCGCAGTAACGGCCCGAACACAGTCGGCAACACCAGGCCCAGACCGGCCACCAGCCACAAACCAATGGCCAGAGGGCTTGACCATAGAGTCATCCAGTCGCCGTCTGACAGAATCAGCGCGTGGCCCAGGTTTTTCTCCATCTCCGGCCCCAACAGCAGGCCCAGAATAATGGGCACCATGGGAATATCCAGCTTGCGCAGAATGAACCCGCCAACCCCGAACACAATCATGAAGTACAGATCAAAGGTGCTGTGGCTTATGGAGTAAATACCCACAAACGCCACCATGGTCACAATCGGCAGCAGGTACATCGGCGGCACGGATAACAGCCGCACAAATACTCCGATCATCGGAATGTTCAGCACGAGCAGCAATACGTTACCGATCAACAATGCAGCGATCACGCCCCACACAATGTCGGCGTTCTGGGTGAACATCAACGGTCCTGGCGTGATGTTCAGGGAAATCAACATGGCCAACAATACCGCTGTGGTACCACTGCCTGGCACACCCAGAGTCAACATCGGCACCAGAGCGCCAGACGCCGCGCCATTGTTCCCTGCTTCCGGCGCCACTACGCCCCGAATATCACCTTCGCCAAAGCGGCCTTTTTTTCCCAACACTGATTTTTCCAGGGTGTAGCTGATGAAGCTGCCTAGCGATGCACCGGCACCCGGCAAAACCCCGGCAATAAAGCCCAGTAAGCCACCACGAAGCTGGGTAGGAAGTGTTGACACAACTTCTTTAAAGGTCAACGTCAGCTTGCCCACTTCCACTTTGCGGCGGCCTTTGCCCATTCGTGCTTCTACAAAAAACAGCAGCTCGGATATGGCAAACAGACCGACAATCGCCAGAATGAAGTCGATGCCTTCATACAGCTCCAGCACACCACCGGTGTAACGCTGGGTGCCGGTGGAGATATCGATACCCACGGTGGAGATCATGATACCCAACGCCGCGGCAATCACCGTTTTCATCGGGTTTTTACCCGTTATACCGCCCAGGGTGGCGAACGCCAGCAAAAACAGAGCGAAGTATTCCGCCGGCCCGAAGGTCAACGCAAAGCGCGCCAGCACAGGCGCCAGCATGATCAGCCCGATGGTACCAATCAGGCTGCCCGCAAAAGACGCAATCGCCGAAATGGCCAGGGCATCCGCCGCACGACCTTGTTGCGCCATGGGGTAGCCGTCCAGGCAGGTCATCATGGCCGGCTCATCGCCCGGAATGTTCAGCAGAATGGAGGAAATCCGCCCACCGTACATGGCGCCGGCGTACACCGACGTGAGCAGAATCATCGCGGTTTCCGGTGGCAGTCCCAGGGTGAAGGCCAGCGGAATCAGAATGGCAACGCCATTAGCCGGGCCCAGGCCAGGCAAGCAGCCAATCAGGGTGCCCACAAAGGCGCCGAACAGCGCAAACATCAGGTTGTAGGGCGTTAACGCCACGGCAAACCCGTCTATCAAAAAGCCAATGGTCTCCATGGTCAGAAGCCTCCCAACAGGCCGGTGGGCAGACTCAACGACAGGCCATAATTAAACAGCCCAAACACCACGATGGCGCTGATCAAACCGGTTACAAATGCCCGCGTTGGTGGTGCGCCCATGCGCCAGCTCATGGTGCCAACGGCCAGGGTAGTGGAAATAATGAAGCCCAAGGGTTCCAGCAGCAGCGCATACACCACCAGTACGATGATCGAGATCACCAACTCCAGAGCCGATTTGCCCAGCGGCCACTGGGCATCGGGATCCGGTTTGATCATTAGATACAAACTGCTCCCCACCAGCACGACAGCCAGGATGGTGGGAAAGGTTTCAGGCCCTACCCCCTCGGCACCGCCGAAGGGTTCAGGCCATTGCTGCGCTACCCAGCCGTAGGCAACCGCCAGCACCAGCAGGCACAAGCCCAGAATACGGTCGCTCATGCTGGTCATTTCAACAGACCGATTTCCCGGGACAGGTTTTCAATGTCCTGTACCTGATTGGTTACAAAGCTCTCAAACTCGCCGGCTTTGGGGTGAAACGGAATCAAACCATTGCTTTTCATCACCGCTTTCCACTCTTCGCTGGCGTACAGGGTGTCGATCGCCTCTACCCAGTACTGCTGGGCTTCTTTGGAAGCGCCTTTGGGCATATAGAAACCGCGCCAGTTAGGGCCAACCGCATCAATACCCTGCTCTTTAGCGGTCGGAATGTCGCTGAACTTACCCGGCAGACGCTCTTCGGCTAGCACCGCCAGCACACGCAAATCACCGGACTCCATAAAGCCGGTGGCTTCAGACACATCACCGGTGAAGGCATCCACCTGACCACCCACCACCTGGGTCATGGCTTCGCCGCCGTTGTTGTACGACAGGTAAGGAATGGACGGCAGTTTTTCAGCGCCCGCCGCTTTTGCCGCGATCAGCACTTTCAGGTGATCCCAACCGCCGCGGGCACTGCCGCCGGCAAATTTGACCGCGCGTGGGTTTTCTTTCAGCGCGTCCATCAACTGGTTCAGGTTTTCATACTTGGAATTTTTGCTCACGGCGATAATGCCGTAGTCTGCACCCAGCGCACCGATCCACTTCACCATGGAAGCATCCATGCCCGGGAACTGCTTTTGCGCCAGGCGAGTGGTGGTGGCGGTCGATGCCGCAACGATCAGCTTGTCATCGTTTTTACGCTTGCTGACGGTATGGGCATAAGCCACGCCGCCACCGGCACCGGCCATATTCACAGTTTGTACCGAGCCCTCTACCAGCTTGAGCTGCTGCATCACATTGCCGACGCTGCGGCAGGTAAAGTCCCAGCCACCGCCCGGATCAGCCGGTGCCAGGCATTCCACTTTACCGCTGGGCTGCCACGCCATAGCAGACATGCTGAAGGCGGCTGCAGCCGCAAATACCAGAGTTCGTTTGATAAACATACACATCGCCTCATTGTTGTTTTCAGAAAGAAGAGTAAAAGGCAATGCGTAGTTGCTGAAGCTTGCGGGCGTAATGCATATAAGAAAACTACTGTGCATTATGTACATAAAATTTACGAGCAAACAGTGTAGCCGTGTTTTACTCTGATCAAACCGGGCGCGCGGCGCTGATGAATGAATCTAACAAAAGCCTATGCCTGCAAAACGACGCACAAAACTCAAAACCCGCATGATTCTCACCCTAGGCCTAGTGAGTGCGCTGCAAGCGGTGTTCATTGGCGTGTTTGCCGGTTACTACCTGAGCGAATCCTTGTACAACGAAATTGGCCAGCGTGCGTTGATGGTGGCCAAGACCATTGCCGCCAGCCCCACAGTTATCCGTGGCATCCAGCAACGGGACGTTGGCGCCCTCAACACCCTCACCCACACTCTGGCCACCACCAACGAAGCCTTGTTTATCGTGATTGGTGATCACAACGCCGTTCGCCTGGCACACCCCTCACCCGAACGCATTGGCCGCTCCATGGCTGACGACGAGGGCGACTACGGCCGCCGCGCACTGGTGGAGGGCCAAGGCTATATCTCCCGCGCGCTGGGCAATCTGGGCGAATCCATGCGCGGCAAAGCACCGGTGTTCGAGCCTGCCAGCGGCGCTATTATTGGCATCGTGTCGGTGGGTTACAGTGTGCGCCAGGTGGAAGCCACGGTGCAGCGTTATAATTTCGTGCTTTACGGGATTCTCGGCATCGTCTTGCTAATCAGTATTCTGGCGGCAGTGGTGATTGCCAGCCGTTTCAAGCGCGCCATTTTTGGCCTGGAACCGGAGGAAATCGCAGGTCTGTTCCAGGAACGCAGCGCCACCTTACAATCGGTGCGCGAGGGCATCATTGCCATCAACCGCGACGGCATTATCACCACGGTGAATCGCGCCGCTCTGACCACCCTGGGGCTAAACTCCGACGTCCCGGTGGCCGGGCGCCCAATTTGGGAAATACTGCCAGAAAGCGATCTAATGTCGGTTTTGGCCACCGGCACACCGGATTTCGATCGCGAAGTTTGGCTACGCAACCGCCAGATGGTGGTCAACCGGTTGCCCATGCGCCAGGGCGACGACATCATTGGCGTGGTGGCCAGCTTTCGCCTGCGCAACGAATTGGATCAGGTTAGCCAGCAACTGACCCGCATCCAGCAATACGCCGACACCCTACGCAGCCAGACCCACGAATATTCCAACAAGCTGCACACCATCGCCGGGCTGATTCAGTTGGGTGCTTACACCGACGCTCTGGGCCTGATCGGCAGCGAAGTCAGCAGCCATCAGGCGCTGATCCATCTGCTGCTGGAAGCCGTTCCCGACCCCATTATTGCAGGCTGCCTGCTGGGCAAACACAACCGTGCGCGGGAAATGGGCCTGCACCTGGATATAGATCCGCACAGCCAGATGACCGATCTGCCGGACAACCTGCCCCGCGAGCAACTGGTGAGCGTACTGGGCAATCTGATTGATAACGCTCTGGAAGCCACCCGCCACCACACCGGCGCCCACGGCCGGGTGCAACTGTCGATGACCGATCTGGGCCATGAGCTTATTTTCGAGGTAGAGGACCAGGGGCCGGGCATTGCTCCAGAGGTGCATCACAGAATCTTTGAAAAGGGCGTTACCAGCAAAGCCGGCGGCGAACACGGTTTCGGATTGCACCTGGTGGCCCAGTTTCTGGACGTCTGGGGCGGCTCGGTAACGGTGGAAAACCTGAGCACCTCCGGCGGCAGCCGTTTCACTTTATACTTACCAAAAACATCCACCGGTAGGAGCCAGCCTTGACCCCCATCCGACTTCTGATTGCTGAAGACGACCGCCAGATTGCGGAAATTCAGCGCCGCTTTATCCAGCGCCTGGAGCAGGTTGAGCTGTGCGGTATCGCCCACACCCTGGCCGATGCACGGGAACAGGCCGACGTGCTGCAGCCCGACCTGATCCTACTGGACGTGTACTTTCCCGATGGCAGCGGACTGGATTTGCTGCGGGAATTGCGCGCCAGTGGCCGCAGCAGCGATGTGATCCTGATCACCGCCGCTAAAGAAGTCGACACCTTGCGCAGCGCGCTGCGCGGCGGGGTGTTTGATTACATTCTGAAACCGCTGGTGTTTGAGCGCCTGGAAGAAGCCATCAATCGCTTCTGCGATCATCTTGAGCGCCTGTCAGCGCTGAAGCATTTGGGCCAGAACGAGGTCGACGCCTTGCTCCCGCGCAACGTTGACGACAGTGGTAACGACAGCCATCATCGGCTGCCCAAAGGTATTGATGTGATCACGCTGGACAAGATTCGCCAGGTAATTGCTGACGGCAAGCCCTGGAGTGCAGAGGAAGTGGGTCGCGCCATGGGTGCGTCACGCACCACGGCCAGGCGCTACCTGGAATACCTGACCGGCACAGGAACCCTGGCGGCCGAGGTTAGTTACGGCAGTATTGGCCGACCGGAGCGGCGCTATCAAATGCAGCGCCTACCGACCTGAGCGATATCCTGCCTGGCTCGATAATTCCAGCCAAGCAGAACAGCAACCCGTTACAACTGCTTCTGCGCCCGCGAGAAATGCGCTCAGGGTCCGATCACTTCCGGCAGCACGCTGAAGAACGGGTGTCCCGCTCATACGTTTTGACGCCCGCGCCGGGTTAGGCCAGCCTGCGCAGCCATTGCGCCACAGCCTGCCCGATTTCGACCGGAGAGTCTTCCTGGACAAAATGGCTGCCCTTGACGGTGACTTCGGTCTGGTTGGGCCAGCTTCGGCAAAACTCCCTTGGTCGTCCGGTCAGGATGGAACCCGGATCGCAGTTGATAAACAGTTTCGGCAGGTCGGCATTGGATGCCAGCCATTTTCCGTAGCTCTCCACCAGCGCCGCCATGGCGGCAGGTTCGCCGTCAATCGGGATTTGTCTGGGCCAGTTAAGGGTGGGCTGCCGGTCGTCAGGCTGCGTAAACGGCGCGCGGTAATGATCCATTTCGGCTTCGCTTAACGTGCGCAGAACCGAGTTGGGCAGCACACCTTCAACGAACAGGTTACGTTTCAGGACGAGCTCCTCGCCTTTCTCCGACCGGAACCCCTGGAATATGCCACGCGCACTCTCGGGCCAGTCCTCCCAACGTACCGGGCATACGATCGCTTCCATATAGGCAATGCCACGCACGCATTCGGGGTGCTGCTGCGCCCAGTAAAACCCCAGGCCGCTGCCCCAGTCATGCAGAACAAGCGTTACCTTGCGGTTGGCACCTAGGGTCTGCAACAGACCGTCCAGATAATCGTATGCCACCTGGAAGGAGTAGCGGTCAGGACCCTCGCTGGCAGGCAGTTTTTCAGAGTCGCCCTGGCCGATCAGGTCGGGAGCGATAACCCGCCCCAAGTCTTGTAATTGTGGGATAACGTTGCGCCAAAGGTAGGACGATGTCGGGTTGCCATGCAGCAGGACAATGGGATCACCCTCGCCAGTGTCCACGTAGGCCAGCTGTCTGCCTTTGACGGTGGCATAGTGTTTTGCATGGGGCATGTCGGGGCTAATCATAAACACTCCTTACGCGTGGTCAGATTAAGTCGAAGTGGCTCCGTCAGCATAAGACAGTCTCCCTTTGGGGAGCAATCACCCGACGATATCCACCCTATAACCATTAGCCCGGGGGAGTGTTCGGGTTCGAACTCAGGGCAGAATTCAAACGGTACTAATAGCGGGTAACCACCAGGGGGCCACACTACCGCCCAATTCAGTGCACGTTTAAGAAATGTGCATTCATTAAGTGCAGAAATGTTGTTCAAGCCCTCAATTTGACGCCTCGGTATCCTGCCAACCCCCCAATTTCATTGATCTGCATTGTTCTGGAACATTTATTGCTTATTCTGCACTCTACTAATGCACGCACAGCCCGCCAAAGGCTGATAACCAGAACATCAGGAGAGCAAACCTGTGGACCTCACGAGTGCAGTACACACCCTGACTGAAAGCGCCAACACATTGTTCATTCTTATCGGCGCCATCATGGTACTGGCGATGCACGCCGGCTTTGCCTTCCTTGAAGTGGGCACGGTGCGACATAAAAACCAGGTCAACGCCCTGGTTAAAATCATGACCGACTTCGGCGTCTCCGCAGTGCTCTATTTCTTTGTCGGTTACTACATAGCCTACGGCAGCCATTTCATGGTCGGAGCCGCTGAACTTACAGCCAATAACGGTTACGAACTGGTCAAGTTCTTCTTCCTGATGACCTTTGCCGCAGCGATCCCGGCCATCGTCTCCGGCGGCGTTGCCGAGCGCGCAAAGTTCTACCCCATGTTGATCGCTTCCGGCCTGATTGTCGGGCTGGTTTATCCGTTCTTCGAGGGACTGATCTGGAACGGTAACTATGGTTTTCAGAGCTGGCTGGAGAACCAGTTTGGTGCCGCATTCCATGACTTCGCCGGCTCCGTTGTGGTGCACGCTATGGGTGGCTGGGTCGCACTGGCCGCTATCCTCCTGCTTGGCGCCCGAAAAGGACGCTATCGCAATGGCCGCGTGGTGGCCTTTGCCCCATCGAACATTCCTTTCCTGGCTCTGGGTGCCTGGATCCTGACCGTCGGCTGGTTTGGCTTTAACGTCATGTCTGCGCAGACCCTTGATGGCATCAGTGGTCTGGTAGCTGTGAACAGTCTCATGGCTATGGTTGGTGGCATTCTGGTCGCCATGGTGGTGGGCAAAAAAGATCCCGGCTTTATTCACAACGGGCCACTGGCCGGCTTGGTCGCTGTGTGCGCAGGCTCCGACCTTATGCACCCCGTTGGTGCTCTTGTTACAGGCGCCGTAGCCGGCGGTGTTTTCGTTTATCTGTTCGAATGGGCCCAGGACAAGATCGAGCGCCTGGATGATGTTCTGGGCGTGTGGCCTCTGCATGGCGTTTGTGGTGTCTGGGGCGCAATTGCCTGCGGTATCTTTGGTCAGGAGGCCCTGGGCGGACTCGGTGGTGTAAGCCTGATGTCCCAGATCATCGGCGCCGTTGCAGGCGTGATCGTGGCCTTTGTTGGCGGCTTTATCGTCTATGGGGCGGTGAATGCCATCTCAGGCCTGCGCCTGACCGAGGAAGAAGAGTTCAACGGTGCGGACATCAGTGTTCACCGTATCGGCGCGACCGCGGTCGAATAAGCACGCGGGCTTACACACCCTGCAAAGGGGCTATTTGAACTAACCGGTTCACTGCGCCTTATAACCGGTCAGTTCCATGTAACCCGCGCCAGAATGACTGCCTGACACACTGACCGGGCTTTCCCAATAGGGGTAAAGCCCCCGGTTAAGATAATCGCCGGGTGGTGCATTCAGCTCCAGGTCTGTTTGATACTTCGGAATGCTGAGCTGCCAGCGCACAGGTACGCCCTTGCGCCGATCCAGCTCGTTAAGACTCAACTCTTCAGAGCTTAATGGCACGGGATCACCTTCTGCGGGAAGCCAGGTGCCTGATAAAAAGCTCCCGTTTTCATCCCGCAAACGGAACGCCATTAACTTATCGCCGCTATCCAGATGCAGCGCAAACCAGTCCCAGCCTTTCTGCCCGGCTTTCAGCAGCTGGCTGCTCCATTCCCGATCGAACCAGCCCTTTCCCCTGACCGCCAACACCTCGCCATCCAGCGTCACCTCGCCCCTAATGGCAATATCCACCAGGCTGAAATACATCGAGCCTTCGCCACTGGCGGATTTGGCGCTGAAGCCCTGCTGCCCGTGAGCGACGGGCGCGCCCTCAATGTTGAGAGTCAGATCATAGCTCCAACCCTCACCTAGAGCTTGCAGTTGCCAGCGATCGTTATCAGCGTTGCCGCTCAACCGCCAGTTATCCAGCCACACCTGAAACGGAACGGCCGTGGCTCCCGCCGTACCCATGTCGCCACGGGCAAGCTTTTCCGCAAAATAGTGTTGGCCCCTCCAGCTCACCGCGCCATGAGCCATCCAGGCAGCTTGCAGCGGCCAGTCGGTTGCAGCCGGCACAGGCTCGGTTGCAGCTCTGGGCTGGAGTGCCTGGCGGAACTGCGTCCATTGCAGCCCTAGCGGCTCACCCGCGCCAGTTTCAAGATTTGCAGTAAGGTACCACCACTCAATGCGGTGCTGCGGATGCGGCCCGAAATCGGCAGGAAAGCTCAGCCGATCCCCGGGGCCTGGCTGCAAGTAAGGCGTATCGGCTATGGTGCCTTGCTCAAGCCCTGCCAGACCGGCAAAACCTTCATCCCCGGCGTCGCTGGAACAGCCGGCAAACAAGGAGAAAACCAGTAGAGAACCGAAGTATCGGATCATCGCTCACCTCCCATCAAAGCGCTGGCAGATACAGGCGCAACAACGGGTCTGCCAAGTTGCCGGCGCATAAGCGCAGCAATACTCAGACCGATGGCCAGGTTAAGAACAGCCAGCTCCAGCCAAAATACCGGGTACACAGCCATCGGCAACGACCAGCCAAACGCCAAAGGATTGATCCGGTGCACCAGTACCCATGTCAGCCAGATACCCAAGGGCAAAGCCAATACAGCGATACCGCCAGTCACTAACAGGGCCAGTCGCAGCAGTTGGCCTGCGACTTCCCGTTGCTGCATACCCCAGACCACCAGTAACCGGAAGTACCAGGCTCGGGCTGAGAAAAACACCCAACCCATCATCAGCAACGCAGAGGCTGCCAGAATCAGGGTAAGCAGAGTCATCGCACGGGTGAGCGCAAACGTCTGATCAAACACACCGGTTGCCAGCTCGCGGATGGTGCCATTGTCTCTCAGGGATAACTCATTCACGCCCCAGATCTGTTCAAGTGCACTGGTAACCTGCGTAATTCCAAGTTCGCCGGGCGTCACGGACAAGCTCTCGAAACGGACATCGAAATTATCAGGCAGGGTTGCAGCATTCAGAAGCACTTCACCCACCGGGCGACCATAGTCCGGGTAGACTCCCAGTACAGGCAGGGCCCGTGGCTGAGCGCCGAGAGTCAACTGCACGCTGTCACCTACACCAAGATTCTGCCGGCGCGCCAGCTGCTCGTTAATCATCACACCTTCACCGGAGGCCAGAGCTCCCCAAGGCTGAACTGCCGCTTCCAGCAACGCCCATGCGCGCACCAGAGAGCCCACGGGGGCAACCGCCAATACATCCACTTGCGGGCCGCCAGGATTCTCCGCATCTGCCAGTTGGGCCTTGCCCCGAATCACTCTGTGCCACTGCAGGCCGGGAGCGCTCGCTTGTTGGCCGGTGAGCCATGCCGCGGCTTTGTGCCCGTCAGTCCTGCTGGGCACTTCGATGTAATAAGCGGCTTCCAGTCGCTGCCCCAGCCAACGATCAAAGGTGTCTTCAAAAGTGGTAACCAAAGCCTGCACCGCAAGCACCATGGCCAAAGCAAACTGCAAGGCAACCAGTGGTAAAGTCAGGCGACGAACCAGCACGGCTAACTCCCGAAAGCGCCACCGGGCGAGCGGAGCTTTCGAACGACCGGCGCGCCAAAGGGCCAGATGCGCGATAGCAGCCGGTGTTAGCCAGCCAGCACCAGCGAAAACCAAAGCAACCGCAATAAACACCCAAGGTAGCGAGGGCGCCAGCCAGGCCATGGCCAACCCGGCTGCAAGCAAAGCGATCGCCAGTGCGGCCCGTGCGGGCAGAGGCAAGGAAAAACGTTCGCGGAACCTGAGTAAAAGCAGATCCCCCAGGCAGGCAATCACCACCACAGCCAGCATAACCAGCACCGGCGTTATCCATCCCTGCCCTTGGCCGGCATAAAGAGGAATATCGAACAGCCCATCAAGCGCCTCCCCAAATCCGCTCCCTAGCCCTGCCGCCAGCCAGCGGCCCAGCCACACGCCCGGTACAACACTGACCAGTGACAGCGCAAGAATTTCCAGCGCCAGCCAACGTTGAACTCGCCCGGGCGGCACGCCAAACCGATGCAGCAGGGCAAAGCTGTCCCGGCGCTGAGCCAGCCCCAGCAAGTAAACGCTGCGCAATAACAGCGCGGTGATCAGCAGTACCAACACACCCAGAGCTTCGAGATTGAGCACAAAGCTGTCTCCGAGTTCGCCGGTGTCCGGGCTGGCTGAGAAGGTTTTCAGATAGTAACCACCTGGCAGACCTGTGGTTTGAGTCGTTTCAGGTGTCAGCAGATATAAATGGCTATCGCGGGCACTGATGCTGGCTGCGGCGTGCACATCCACAAACGGTTTGCCATCCAGAGGCTGATCCAGCGCCTGAGATGCGCCGGTTCCGGCACCGAAACAGTGGGCGGCCAGCGGATCAATCCCCACAAGGCGGCTACCGGTTTCGGGGGTTACCTCCAGCCAGGGCATAACGCACACACCGGCAAGGCGAAGTGACACAAAGTCTTCAACCACCAAAGCCCGCCCGTCGTCTCGCACCACCTGCTGGCGTTGTGCCACGGCCCGTTCACTCTGATCCAGGCTTGCTCTGGCCTGGCTGGTGAGATGATTCATACCCGTCCACAACATGGTGGCAATAACAATCATGGCCGCCAGAGCAAGCAGTTGCAGGGGATGGCGTCGATAATGGCTGAGCAGGGCCCGGGGCAGGAATAAAGCGGGGAAGGTGGGCGAAAAGAGAGACGGTAAGCCTTTCATACGGCGTTCAGGTGGCCGAGATCCAGGCGCTGCTGACAACCGGCAGCAAGCTCGGCATCGTGAGTACCCAGTATCAGACTGCAGCCGTGACGGGCCTGAAGATCGAACAACACCCGGGCAACCTCATCGGAGGTATGGCGATCAAGGCTCCCTGTAGGCTCGTCCGCCAGAATCAGCGCCGGTTCCATGGCAAACACCATGGCCAGAGCTGCGCGCTGGCGCTGACCACCGGATACCTGATCCGGATAACGTTGCGCCAGCTCACCGATGCCCAGACGGGTCAGCCAGTCTTCGCTGTTGGCCGGATCACGGCCAGCAAGCTGGGCCCGAAACTGCACATTCTCCAGTAACGACAACGCGGGCATGAGGTTAGCCTCCTGAAACACCACGCCAATATGCTGCCGGCGCAATGTCGACCAGGCCGTTACGGTTCGACGCGCCGCAGCACCGCCCGCCTCAAAAACCCGGTCATGCAGAACGATGGTACCGGCATCTGGCAACTCCAGGCCGCACAGCAGGTTCAGCAGGGTGCTTTTGCCAGAGCCAGAGCGACCTGTCAGCGCCAGCGACTGGCCCTGACCGAGCGTAAACGACAGTTTTTCAATAACCGGGACGGTTTCGTTGCCACTGACAAAGTGCTTGCTCAGCCCCCGAACGGCCAGCAGAGATTCAGTCATACAGGTTCCTCTCCTTACTGCCGTTTATGATTCTGCTGCTCCCAGTGGTTCTGCCTCCCCACCACGTCGGCTGGCCCGCCACTCCCGAAACTGTTCCAGCCAGGATAGCAGGGCCGGAATAACCAACAGCACCAGCACCGTAGACAACCCCAAACCAAAAGCAATGGATGTGGCCATAGGAATCAGGAACTGCGCCTGCAGTGAGGTTTCAAAAAGCAGAGGCAGTAATCCTCCAATGGTGGTCAGCGAGGTAAGCAGAACGGCACGCACCCGCTGCACAGCGGCTTCGTTCAGCGCCTCGTCAATGCCCAGCCCCTTTTGGCGCTGCTGATTGTAGAAAGACACCAGAATGATCGCGTTGTTCACCACGATACCGGCCAGGCCAAACAGCCCGAACAGTGATAAAACGGTGAGCTGCAGCCCCATCAGCCAGTGGCCCAGCAGCGCACCCACCAGAGCGAAGGGAATGATCGCCATCACGATCAGCGGCAGGCTCCAGGATGAAAACACCCAGACCAGTATCACGTACATCAACGCCACCCCGATCAACAGGCCGGTTTTCATATCGGCAATGGTTTCCCGCTGGTCCGCCGACCGGCCTTCAAAGCTGTAGCGAACGTTGTAGCGGCTGGCGATATCCGGCAACGCATCGGCCTGCAGGCTCTCGATAATCTGAGCCGAGGTGCTCACCCGAGTGTTGAGGGCGGAGGTTACTTCTACGGCCAGCCGGCCATCGGCATGGCGCAATGCCTCAAAACCCTGGCGATGATCCAGGTTCATGACCTGTCCGAGGGGCACAAAGCGCCCATCGGGTATACGTACGGTAACGCGAGACAAAGTAGACAAACGCTCGCGTTGATCCCGGGGCAGCTGCACCCGCACTTCCATCTCATCACGTCCGTCCTGAAAGATCTGGGCTATCCGGCCATCAAACGCCGCCCGCAACTGGCCTCCCAGGTCCGTTGTGGTGAGGCCCAGCGCCTCGCCATAGGCACTGGCCTGATAGATCAACTGTTCACGGCCCCAAGGCATGTCGTCTTCCACATCCAGCACACCGGGCAGCGTCGATAACGCCTGCGCCAGTTCTTCTGCGGCAAACTTCAGGTTTTCCGAGTTGTCACCGGTCAGCCGCACATTCACATCGCGGCCCGGAGGCCCGGCCTGGCGTTCGGAAATGGCCAGGTTATCCAGTCCGGCCGGCAGGGTCAGGCGACTGCGCCATTCGTTGATGAATTCCGGGTTGCGCACCGGGCGCTGATCCGAAGGCACCAGTTCAATCATGATGGAGCCCAGCTCATCACCGGCACGAGAGCTTCCGCCTGCGCCAAGCGTGGCGCCTTCCGTGGTAACCGCGTGCAATACGAGCTTGCCACCCAGCGCCGATTCCGTCTCATTCAGTGCCTTCTGCATATCGGCCATAAAACGGTTAACGGTCTCGCTGTTCGTGCCCGCAACAAAGCTGGCATTGGCGTAGAGCACCGAGGGCTCCGGTGTCGGGAAAAAGTTGAACCCGAGGCGACCACCGGCGAGCAGCCCCACGGTGACCAGGGCCAAGGCCAGAACGCAGGCCATGGTAATGCCCCGGTGCTCCAGACTGCGTTGGGAAAATCGTCTGAAGGGTCCGTCGCGAAAGCGATCAAACCAGCGCTCGAAGCCAGCGCGAAAACGCGCAATCGGGTTACGGCTGGGGCGCGCTGGTTCCTGCGTACCTTTACCCCTGTTCCGGGGGCTAAAGGCGTGCCGCAGGTGCGCCGGCAGCACAATGAAGCACTCCAGCAGCGAGGCGATAAGTACGCAGATCATGACCACCGGTATATCACCGAGAATATTGCCGATGACGCCGCCCACCACCAGCAACGGCATGAAGGCGGCGACGGTGGTCAACGACGACGCCAGCACCGGCCACACCATGCGTTTGGCTGCACCTTCCGAGGCATAAATGGAGGCTTCACCCATGCGGGCGTGAGCGTCCGCATCCTCACCCACCACTATGGCATCGTCCACAATCACCCCCAGCGCCATGATCAGCGCAAACAGGGAGATCATGTTGATGGAGCCACCAATAAGCCAAAGCACCCCCAGAGCCGCAAGAAAGGCCGTCGGAATTCCCACCGCCACCCAGAATGCCACTCGCCCCGGAAGGAACAGATACAGCAGGCACACAACCAGGATCAGGCCGCTGAGGCCGTTGCTGGTCAAAAGGGAAATGCGGTCGTTCAGAAGCTGCCAGGTCTCATCGTAAACCTCCAGCTGTATCGAAGGTGGCAGTGTTGCCCGTGTCTCGCCGAGCCATTGCTGCAGAACCTTTGCCGCAGCCAGGGAATTACCGTTTTCCGAACGCTGCAGCTGCAGCTCAATGGCCGGAAAGCCGTTGCGGGTGAGAGTAACCTGACTGTCCCGATCCTCCTGGCGCACAGTGGCAATATCTCCAAGCCGCAGCTGCGTGCGTTCACCGCTGAGAACAGGCACAGATTCGAACGCCTGCGGGCTGCGCCGCTGCTCTATCGACCGCAGCTCTCGGGCCGCATCCTGCTGGGCCATTATCCCCGCGGGCAAATCCCGTGAAACCGAAGCCACCCGTTCGGCAATCTGCCCGAGCGTCAGTCCCAGCGTCTCCAGCCTTTCCACCGGAACCTCAATGCTGATCTGCTGCTCCGGCAAGCCTCTGAAAGACACCCGGTCTATGCCCTGTTGCAGGAGCTCGTCTTCGTAGCGGTATGCCAGAGCTCGAAGCTCTCTGCGATCAACGTCACCGAACACCAGCATGCGGGCGACAGGCTCGTAGCGCTCGATCCGGGCAACCCGGGGCTCCTCGGCGTCTGCAGGAAAGTTGTTGAACTCATCCACCTGCTGGCGCACGTCATCCAGTGCGGTGATCGGATTGGTGCCTTCCTGAAACTCCAGAGTAATGGACGCCACGCTCTGGGCCGAGGTGGATGTCATCTTCTTGAGCCCGTCCACGCTGCGCAAGCGCTGCTCCAGCGGATTGGTTATGCCCTGCTCCACATCTTCCGCCGAGGCACCGCTCCAGACCACTTGTACACTGACCACATCCAGCGCAAAGGTGGGGAAAAACTGTACGTTCATGCGGGTAAGCGCCAGCGCGCCGGCAAGCAGCATCATCAACATCACAAGGTTGCCAGCAACCTTGTGATGGACAAAAAAGCCTATGACGCCTTTTCCGCGCCTCATTCCGCAGCGCTCCCTTTACCTGCATCCGAGTCGGCAATATCCACTTTAAGCCCCGTCAGGGCATTAGGAAGATGGGTAACAATCAACTGTGCACCTAGTTTCAGCGCCTCACCAGCAATCAAAAGGCGGCGTTCGCCATTGGCGGAGAGCGCCTCTCCCACTCGCTCGACGGTAACGCGCCGCATGCGGCTGTCGTCTGCAATCAGGTACACGCTGTCTGCGCCATATAAGGCATTAAACGGAATGGCCACAGTTTCGCTGCGCTCTGGCCGCTCAAGGCTGATGGGCAACAAAGCGCCCGGGCGCAGGCCCCCTGAATCCCCGGCCAGCGCAAGAATCACTTCCGTACCGGCCGGGTCGCTGGTGCCGGCAAAGCGCTTGAGCTGAAAACGAATCTCTCGCTTATCGCTGTATGCAAAGAGCTCCTGGCCCTCCGCCAGCGCTCCGAGCAGTTCGGCCCGGTACCTGTCCGGCACTCTGGCCCGGAGCTCAAGGCCCTTTATGGCGTATACCGAGAGCAGTTTCTGGTTTCTCGATACCTGATCACCCACGGCCACCTGAACATCCGTCACCACACCATCAAACGGAGCAATAACCCGAGCTCGTTCGGCATCCCGCTGGGTGGTCGCAAGCGTTGCCGCAGCCTGGGCCAGCCGGGCCTCCAGGCTTTGTCGCCGCGCCGGATGCTCTTCAATGGCGCGCTGGCGAATACTGACGGTGAGCTCGGCCCTGGCCGCAACGTCGGTTACGCTCTCCAGGTTCTCAAGGGAGGCAAGGTTACGACCTACCAGCGAGCGGGTGCGCTCCAACTGCCGACGGGCATTGGCCAGAATCGCCTGTTCGCTTTTCAGCGCGGCCTGATCATTGCGGTAGCGCACCTGTTCCGAGCGGATCTGCGCCTCAAGATCGGCCACCTGGGCTTTCGCTTGGGCCAGTACTGGCTCAATATCCAGAGCATCCAGAGCCACCAGCAGTTCACCGGCATTCACCCGCTGCCCCTCTGTCACTGGCCGTTCACCAATGCGACCGGCCAGAGTGGCAACCACCGACACCTGCTCTGGCGCCACCACCTCGCCGTAAAGAGGCAGCACCGGTGTGTGAGCGCCTGGTTCAACGACCTGAACCTGCACCCGCCAACTGCGTTCGGTGGCACTCACTTGTGCCGGCTCCGGGCGAGTCATTTTCAGGAACAGGAAACCCAGAACACCGACTGCCAGAATAATTACGGGTATAAGTCGTTTGGACATCGTGTGTTAGCCAGCCAAGGTAAATGAAGATCCCCCACAGGACGGGGCGATTCATATTAAGGGTGCAACTCGGAGTACTATACGTTTGTACGCAGAAGATCATGCCAACATGCTCAGCGCAACCGCCATTAACACTCGCAATGTGATGCTTTCAGCTAGACCCACTTACGCCTGGCCAACGTGTAATACAACAGTGGCACCACCACAACGGTCAGCAGGGTGGAGAGCGCAAGCCCGAATATCAGAGAAATCGCCAGCCCGTTGAAAATCGGATCATTGAGAATGAAGTAAGCGCCTACCATCGCCGATATGGCCGTCAGGGCTATCGGCTTGATGCGCACAGCACCGGCCAGAACCACGGCCCTGTCCAACTCAACGCCTTCTTCCAGAAGCTGCTGGATAAACACCACCAGCAAAATGGAGTTACGTACGATAATGCCTGCCAGAGCAATCATGCCAATCATGCTGGTGGCGGTGAATTCACGGCCCAGCATCGCGTGCCCGGGCATAATGCCGATCAGGGTCAGAGGAATAGGCGCCATAATCACCAGTGGCAGGATATACGAGCGGAATTGCGCCACCAGCAGCACAAAAATCATGAATATACCTACGCTGTAAGCGGCCCCCATATCCCGGAAGGTTTCATAGGTAATCTGCCACTCACCGTCCCATTTGAGCGTGCCTTTTTCCGGCAAGGGTGGCTGATCAATAAAGAACTGTTCCGGCGCACCCTCCTGCTGTTCCAGACGCGACACCATTGCGAACATGCCGTACAAAGGTGAATCCACTGCGCCCGCCATATCAGCGGTTACATAGGTCACGGGTAGCAGGTTCTTGTGGTAGATGGCGCCCATCCAGTCGGCTTCGAGCACTTGGGCAATGCTGGCCAGAGGCACCAGATTACCGGTGCGGCTGCGCACCTGCAGAGACATAAGCACCGATGGCTGCGCCTTGTCGGCATCTTCAAGAGTTACCCGAATAGGCACCGGATATTTTGCGTGATCATCGTGCAAAAAGCTGACGTTCATGCCTCCCAGTGCCATCTGCAAAGCCTCAACGACCTGTGCCTGAGACACACCCAAACGGGCAGCCCGGGCACGATCCACTTCAATTTCCCATTGGCGTGTGGGGGCTTCCAGCGTGGTGTCGATATCCACCAACCCCTGTACTTCAGCCATACCGGCTGCTATGGAACGAGCCAGTTCAGCGCGCTGGTCAGGGTCGGTACCGTAAATCTCCGCCACCACTGGCGACAGCACAGGCGGCCCCGGTGGCACTTCAACAATCTTGACGCTGGCATCGTACCTCTTCCCAATGGCGGTCAAGGGCTCCCGCAATGCTTGGGCAATGTCGTGGGACTGGCGGGGACGCACGCTCTCATGGCTGAGGTTTACCTGAATATCGCCCTGATACGGGTCGCTACGCAGGTAATACTGGCGTACCAGACCATTGAAGTTAATGGGCGCGGCAGTGCCAGCATAGCTCTGCCAGCTGGTCACTTCATCAACAGTCTCCAGATAATGCCCCATCTCCATAAGCACCCGCTGGGTCTGTTCAACCGGCGTGTGTTCAGGCATATCAACCACAATCTGGAATTCGGATTTATTATCGAAGGGCAGCATCTTCATGATGACTGCCTGAAACGCCGGCAAGGAGGCCGCAGCCAGCGTCAGCAGGATCACCCCAAGCGCCAGAAAGCGACGACGCCAACGGTGGTCACCCAGAAACGGTGTAAGTATACCCCCGAAGAATTTCAGGGACATAGGGCTGACACCATCGGCCGAACTGCCGGCTTCTTCCGCTTCCGTGGCGGTTTCGCCTTTCTGGTGTTTCAACAGCCGCAAGGCCAGCCAGGGCGCAACCACAAAGGCAACGATCTGGGACAGCACCATACCGGCGGATGCGTTGATGGGAATGGGGCTCATATAAGGCCCCATCAGGCCTGTTACGAACGCCATGGGTAGCAGGGCAGCCATAATGGTAAGGCTGGCCATAATGGTGGGCGTGCCCACTTCGTCCACCGCCACCGGAATGATATCCCGAACCGGAAGGTTGGAATTACGGATCCGGCGGTTGATATTTTCCGTGATCACGATGCCGTCGTCCACCAGAATCCCGATGGAGAAAATCAGTGCGAACAGGGAAACCCGGTTTAACGTAAACCCCCAGGCCCAGGAGAACACCAGCGTCAGCAACAGCGTGATCAGTACAGCTATGCCAACAATCAGTGCCTGGCGCCAGCCCATGGCCACCAGTACCAGCAACACCACGAACAGAGTGGCTGATATCAGGTCAGAAATGAGCTTTTTGGCCTTCGCAGAGGCGGTTTCGCCGTAATCCCGGGTAACAATAACTTCCACACCCTCAGGCAGGGCGCGGTTGCGAATCCGTTCAAGCCGCTGCTCAATCGCGGTTGTGATATCCACGGCGTTTTGCCCGGGTTTCTTGGCCACCGCCAGAGTCACTGCCGGGTATACGTCACCAGGCGTACCGATGCTGTCCGTGTCCGCTGCAGGCCCGAAACCGGTCATTACGCTCTGGTCGGCAACGGTGCCGCCGCGGCTGACGTTTGCTACGTCGTCCAGGTACACGGCTGCGCCGTTGTGCATGCCGACAACGAGGCGGCGCACATCGTTTGCGTTCTCCAGCAGTGTGCCTGCCTGAATCGGAATGGAGAGGTTGTCGCGGGTAATGCGGGCTTCCTGGCTGCTGCTGTTGGCGGCTCTCAGAGCATCGCGAATATCGCTGAGGGTAAGGTTAAACCCGGCAAGCAAGGCTGGATCAAAATGAATATCAACCCGGTCGGGCACGCCGCCCACGGTGTAGACATCCCGGGTTCCGGGCACACGCTTGAGCGCGACTTCCAGCATGTGGGCCAGGCGGGTGAGTTCTTCTCCAGTATGCCCATTGACCGGATCATAAAGGGTCAGTGTCATCACCGGTACATCATCAATGCCTTTGGGCTTGATGACCGGCTGAGTGGCGCCCAGATCCGGCGGCAGCCAGTCCTGGTTCGAATACACCTGATTATAAAGCTGGACCAGCGCTTCGTTTCGTGGAATGCCAACTTCAAACTGCACAGTAATAACGGCCTGACCCTGGCGGGACACGGAATACACGTGTTCAACGCCAGCAATTTCGCTCATCACCTGTTCAGCCGGGGTTGCGATAGCGCTTTCTACTTCCTGAGTGCTGGCGCCCGGAAAAGCCACCATGATATCTGCCATGGTGACATCTATCTGCGGCTCCTCTTCCTTCGGCGTCACCACAACCGCAAGCACACCCAGAATGATGGAGAGCAACGCCAGCAAAGGCGTTAGATGATTATCCTGAAAAACCCGGGCGATCGCCCCGGAAGGGCCGACCGGAGGCAGTTCGCGATTCAATTCCCTGCCTCCTTATTCGCCTTTTCGCCAGAGACGGGGCTTGCTGACAGATTCAGGCGATCCGTACCAACCAGCTCACCGGGATGGATGACAACCTGTTCGCCCTCGCTCAGGCCCGCCAGGATTTCCAGTTGGCCTTCCTGCTGAACGCCGGTACGAACCTGGCGCAACCGCGGGCGGCCCTGCTCGTCCAGCACAAAAACCGCCCTCAGTTCACTGCGACGGACAAGGCTGCCGGCGGGAATCCAGAGTGCCTCACGAGCCGCAACCGGAACACCGACCTTGACCAACATGCCCGGAAACAGGGACCCGTTGGGCTCATTCAGACGCATGCGTAAACGGAAGGTATGAGTGGCTGGATTGGCGTAGGGATAAAACGTCATCGCTCCGGTTTCCAGAACCCGGCCATCGGCAAGTGTGACCTGTGCCTGACGCTCGCGTCGGGCAAGGTCTGCGTACTGCTGGGGCAAGTCCACAACAACCCGCAGCTGTTCCAAAGACAGACCGCTAAGCAGGGGCTGTCCGGGGCTGACGGACTCGCCGATTTCCACGTGACGTTCTGTCAGTATGCCACCATAAGGCGCGATTATACGGGTATAACTTAACTGCTCGCGGGCTTCTGCCAGGGCCGCCTCGGCGCGTTCTAGCCGTGCTTTGGCGCCAGCCAGATTGTTCTTGGCACGATCAAATTCCTGCCGCGAAACAAGGCCACGCTCGTGCACAGCTTCAATTCGGTCAAACTGCTGCCGGGCATCTTCGAGAGCGGCTCTTGCTTCGTCCCGACCACCCTGCGCCTGGTTGACCCGAGCGCGCTGCTCACTGTCATCCAGTTGCACAATCAGGTCGCCGGCGACCACTGAGTCATCCACATCAAAGGGCAAACGCTGCACAGTACCGCTGGTTTGTGCGGACACGGTGCTCTGCTGAACTGCCTCGATCACACCATCAAGAACAAGCGTTTCCTGTAACTCACTACGCTCAACGGGAACTGTTTCCGGCCTGGCTGGTGTTTCATCACCCAAAGCTGATCCGGTGAAAACGAACCCAAGAACGATCGTACCCAGCACGGCAACAAGCTTCATCACCAGTTACTCCAAAAACAGTTATTAGTTAATAACTATAGGTTATCAATATATTCAGGACGAAGACACACTAACTTACCCTAAATCAGAGCTTGCCTTTGGTAAAACCAACACCAGCCATCGCCAAAGACAACTTCCGAAAGCACCATTAAAAAAGCCCCGGGCAGGGGGAGTATGTCCTGCACGGGGCGAAGTGTTACCCGCTGGCTATAGGTAGCGGGCAACCGCCATTGCAAGGTTTACCACGAACTGTCGCTCAGGCGGCCCTCCGTTACACGAATGAACACTCCTTCCCCGGCAGTCTGTGCCAATACCAGCCCCGGGAGCCCCGCGAAACCGATAACAACCATCCGTGTAAGCCTGGAAAATGCTCGATCCTTCATACTGCTGATGCCCCCTGGGCGAGCGTGCCTGAATCAAAATGTCGGGGAATGATAAACGCGCCAGCTCCTGAGCGCGTGAGACACAATGCCGCATCTCTATGGGGGTATAGTCTTAACGCACCAAAAACGAGCATATCTTGCTAAGCGCCCTCCAATATGATGAAATCACCGCCCATTTTTCCACCATTCTTTCCAATCTCCTGCAATAAGCAAGAACCGAAACGAGGAATATTGTATGGCTGCCCGACTTGATGAGAAACTGGAGCTGATTTACGAAGACGTTCTGCACCGCAATCCGGGTGAAAACGAGTTCCACCAGGCAGTGCACGAAGTTCTGGAAACACTGGGGCCCGTTCTGGTGAAATACCCGGAATTTGCCGAGAAGAAGATCATTCAGCGCATCTGCGAGCCTGAGCGCCAGATTATTTTTCGTGTGCCCTGGCAGGACGATAACGGTGAAATCCACATCAACCGTGCTTTCCGCGTGGAATTCAACAGTGCTCTGGGGCCTTACAAGGGCGGCATGCGCTTCCACCCGTCTGTATACCTCGGCATCATCAAATTCCTGGGTTTCGAGCAGATCTTCAAGAACGCCCTGACCGGTCTCCCCATCGGCGGCGGTAAAGGCGGCAGCGATTTTGATCCGAAAGGCCGCTCGGATGACGAGGTCATGCGCTTCTGCCAGAGTCTGATGACCGAACTGTATCGCCACATTGGTGAATATACAGACGTTCCTGCCGGTGATATCGGCGTGGGCGGTCGCGAGATCGGCTACCTGTTCGGCCAGTACAAGCGCATCACCAACCGCTACGAGTCCTCTGTGCTAACCGGCAAGGGCCTGGACTGGGGCGGCAGCCGAGCGCGCACTGAAGCAACCGGCTACGGCACCGTTTTCTTTACCCACGAAATGCTGAAGGCTCGTGGTGACTCCCTGGAAGGCAAAAAAGTGGTTGTCTCCGGATCAGGCAACGTCGCAATCTATGCCATTGCCAAAGCTCATGAGCTGGGCGCCAAGGTTATTGCCTGCTCCGACTCCAGCGGCATCGTCGTAGACGAAAAAGGCCTCGATCTGGCAGCTCTCAAGCAGATCAAAGAAGTAGACCGTCGTCGCCTCAGCGCCTACACCGAGTTCCACAAGGACGCAAAATACGTCAAAGGCGGCAGCATCTGGTCTATTCCCTGCGATATCGCACTGCCGTGCGCTACCCAGAATGAACTGAACGCCAACGATGCCAAAGCCCTGGTTGAAAACGGCTGCATTGCGGTTGCTGAAGGCGCCAACATGCCTACAACGCCGGAAGGTATCGCTATCTTCCAGCAAGCAAAGCTGATGTATGGCCCAGGCAAAGCCGCCAATGCCGGCGGCGTTGCGACCTCTGCACTGGAGATGCAACAGAATGCCAGCCGTGACTCCTGGTCCTTCGACTATACTCAGAAGCGCCTTGAGGACATCATGATCGATATCCACAAGAGCTGTTATGAAACATCGGCGGAATTTGGCGCAGAAGGCAACTATGTGCTGGGCGCCAACGTCACTGGCTTTATCAAAGTAGCGCGCGCCATGGAGGCGATGGGCGTCATCTGACCATGGAGTGACAACTCATGACCGGGAACGGCGGAAACTCACAGGATAACACCCGGGTTTCTACCGGCCTCCCGGGGCTTGACGATGTTCTCGATGGCTTGCGAATTGGCGATAACGTTGTCTGGCGTATCAACGACCTGGACGACTACCGCCGGTTCGTTACTCCGTTTATTGAGTCTGCGGCGTCTGCCGGGCGCCGTATTATCTACCTCCGTTTTGGCCAGCACCCCCCGCTGGTGCTTGCAAAAGCCAACATTCACATCGAAAACGTCGATGCTCTGGATGGCTTTGAAGCCTTTACAGGCAGGGTCTGGCGTCTGATTGAAGAGCATGGCCGCGGCGCATTCTACGTGTGCGACTGTTTGAGTGATCTGCTCAACGCCTGGGCCACTGACGCTATGGTGGGCAACTTTTTCCGTGTGGTCTGTCCATTCCTCTTTGAACTGGATACGGTCGCCTGGTTTGCGCTCTATCCGGACCGACACTCTCACACCACACTGGACCGTATCCGGCAAACGACACAGGTGATGGTGGATGTTCACCGCCTGGGGAACGACGTTCAGATCCAGCCCATCAAAGCCTGGTGCCGGCAATCCCCTACCATGTTTCTGCCGCACAGGGAGCGCAACGGGCGCTTTGTGCCCGTCACCGACAGCAGCGACGCAACCCGGCTTCAGGCCGGGCTGGAACTTGCCCAGCTGAATCGTCAACCACTCCTGGACTACTGGGACCGCCTGTTTCTTCAAGTCGCCAGTGCGCTTGAGACCGATGATGAAGAACAATCAGCAGACATTCTGAATCGCGTACTGAATGTTCTGATCAGCCGGGATCCACGCATGCTGGATCTCGCTAAACGTTACCTCAGCCTCGAGAGCCTGCTCGCGATTCGCGCCAGAATGATCGGCAGCGGTTACATTGGCGGCAAAGCCACAGGCATGTTGATAGCCAGAAGCATTCTGCTCACCAATCAGCCCGACATCTGGCAAGAAAACCTGGAGCCACACGACTCCAGCTATCTGGGCTCAGATGCCTATTACGCATTCCTCGTTCACAACGGCCTGTGGCCAGCGATTATGCGCCAACGCTCGACCGACGGTTATTTCACTGAGGCCGTGCAGCTTCAGCAGAATATTCTGAAGGGCAGTTTTCCTCCGGAAATCCGGACAGAGCTGGCTCGGCTCCTGGATCATTACGGGCAGTACCCGATTCTCGTACGCTCAAGCAGTCTTCAGGAAGATGGCTTCGGTAATGCGTTTGCCGGCAAATACGACAGCGTTTTTCTGGTAAACCAGGGCGCTCCAGAGCTTCGGCTTACAGCGCTGGAGGATGCGATCCGACAGGTTTACGCCTCTACCATGAGCGAAGACGCGTTGGTGTACCGCAAGCAACGCGGGCTGGATCAGCGAGAGGAGCCTATGGCGTTGTTGATTCAACGAGTCAACGGCCGTTTTCACGGGCGTTACTACTTACCGGATGCCGCCGGCGTTGGCGTTTCCCGCAATACTTTTGCCTGGGATACTGATATGGACCCGACCGCCGGCATGGTGCGTCTGGTCATGGGGCTCGGGACCCGGGCCGTGGACAGGATTGAAGGTGACCACGCATGCGTTATGGCACTGGACTACCCCAACCGTCAGCCGTTCCGCAACCTGGATGAAAGCTATCGTTTTTCCCAGCATCTTCTTGATGTACTGGACCTGTGGGAAGGAAAACTGGCCACCCGCCCTTTGAGCCTGCTCGTGGAAGAGGTTTCAGACCTCCCCCTGGGCCACCTCGGCGAAGTGGACAGGGCCGCCAGTCGACGGGCAGAGGAGCTGGGCCTGCCGGCTCCGGTATGGCGGCTGACGTTCAAGCCACTGGTGCGCAACAGCCGGTTTGTCAGCCGCCTGTCAAACCTGCTGCAAACTCTGGAGACCGGCTATCAGCATCCGGTAGATGTTGAATTTACCCTGCATCTGAACAACGACGGGGAGCCGACTTTCAATCTGGTGCAATGCCGTCCATTGGCAACAATCGGTGAAACCATGGCGGCCGAAATTCCTGCAGAAATATCCACCCGGGAGCTTCTTTTTCGCACGTCCGGAAACTTTATGGGCGGCAACATAAACCTGCGCATCCAGCGTGTTATCAGAGTGAACGCAGCGGTATACAACAGGTTGAATGTCAGCCAGCGCTACGAAGTGGCCCGCCTTGTCGGCGAGCAGGTTCGTCACAGCGACGACACCACCATGCTTATTGGTCCCGGCCGTTGGGGAACCAGCAGCCCTGAATTGGGCGTGCCGGTCCGGTTTGCGGATATAGCAGGGGTTGCCGTGTTGGTTGAAGTAGCAGAAATGGAGGGTGATATGGTTCCGGATCTTTCCTATGGCTCGCATTTTTTCCAGGATCTTGTGGAAACCGGCATCGCCTATGTTGCCCTGTTCCCCAATGGTCCCAACTGCATCTATCAGCCTGAGCGGTTACCCGGAACAGCCCACAACCCTCATGCCACGCCGGAACAGGCACTGCAAATTTTTGATCTTCACACCAACCCGCTGCAGCTAACGGGCGACGTCGTCAGCCAGCGTCTGGTTTGCTATTTTCCACCTTAATGCCCATCAACTATTATCAGGAAAACCGCTAAAAGCACTCACCTCACCCGCCGCTACATGCGCCGCCCTGCTAGAATCCACGCCATGGAATGGCTCACTCACTCTCAAACAGGTTTTCAACAAGCAGCACGCTACCTCCTGAGCATGCGCCTTGCCGTGGTTGGCCTGCAGCTTATCGCTCTGGCGGTGGCAGAAACGGTTGTAACGCTTGCCTACCGTGCTGAAGCACTGGCGCTGTGCCTGCTCTATGGTGTTCTCGCGACGCTGGGCTGGCTCTGGTTTACCCGGAGGCCGCCACGCTCCCCCTCCAGTGTCAGTGCCGGCCTGGCTCTTGATCTGGTCTTAATAGGTGGCTGGCTGTTTTTGACGGGCGGCTACACCAACCCTCTGGTATCCCTGTTATTGCTGCCAATCGCCGTGGCAATCATTCTGGTGCCGCTGAGTCAGAGCATTGCCCTGACTCTCTTTGGCATTGCTGTCTACACAGCACTGGTAATATGGCATACGCCCATCACCAATGAAGATCACAACGCCAATCTGGCGCAACTACACCTGGCCGGCATGTGGGTCACCTTTGCCATGACGGCGGCAATTCTGCTTCTGGTTGTGGGTGCTCTGGCAAGGCGATTGCGCCGGCAGCAGGAGCAACTGTCGACCATCCGCGAGACACGCCTGCGCGATGAACAGATCATTGCTCTGGGGCTTTCTGCCGCAGCCGTTGCCCATCGTCTGGGCACACCTTTGAATACCATGACATTACTGGTTGACGAAATCCGGTCTGCCTTTCCAGATCCGGATCTCGCCGATGACCTGAGCCTGATGGAGCAACAACTTGGCCTTTGTAGCAAGCATCTGCAGCAACTTTCCAGTTCGGCAATACAAGCGAAAACCGCACAACTGGAAAGTCTCAGGGTTCCGGACTGGGTGGCACGGCTAAGAGAGTCCGCAACACTCTTGTGGCCGGCTGCGCCCATTGACTGGTCGGAAGCGGTTCCGGATTGCCGGGTTGCGGTTGACGCCACCCTGGATCAAGCCATCCTCAACCTGCTTGCGAACGCCTTGACGGCCAGCCCATCATGGGTAGCTGTCAGCGTGCGCTACGCCGAATCCAGCAGAATCGAAATGGTCGTGGAAGACCACGGAGATGGCCTGGAAGACGCCCTCCAGAAGACGCCGGGCGAACAGATCGTGGGTTCAGAGAACGGCCTCGGCGTCGGCCTCTTTCTTTCCAATGCAACGATTCAGCGCCTCGGTGGCACCCTCAAGGCGCGGGTCGACCAGCATGGCACAACCATGATCATCGATTTGCCCGAAGCCCGAGCGGTTAACGCAAACATGGGGGGCTAACCGATGATCACTCAAGACAGCTGGCTACTTATTGACGATGACGCAGCCTTCCTGCAGGTACTCCAGCGAGCGCTGAGCCGCCAGGGGATCGAAGCCACCGCAACCCACTGTCATTCGGAGGCGTTCCATGCCATGGAGGCGCAGGTCTTCCGGAAGTGCGTTCTGGATCTGAACCTTGCGGGCGAGAGTGGCCTGCAGCTGCTGCCTGAGCTCCTTGCCAAACAGCCTGCTTTGGAAATTCTGGTGCTGACAGGCTACGGCAGTATTGCCACGGCCGTTGAGGCCGTGCGCAGGGGCGCAGTCAATTATCTATGCAAACCGGTTACGGTTCGCCAGCTCATGAGTGGTTTCGAAGCGCTGACCAAGGTGCCGGAACTGCGTGAGGAACCGCCTTCGGTGGAAGAGATGGAGCGGGAACACATTCAGAGGGTGCTCAACGAGCATGACGGCAACGTCTCTGCCACAGCCAGAGCCTTACACATGCACCGGCGGACCCTGCAACGAAAGCTGCAGAAGCATTCCCGCTGGCGCAATTAGAGGAATGGCCGTAGTATTAACATTTATCAGGCGGAACTTACCATTGACGGTATAGCCTGACAGGCCGCACTTACCGGCTGTTTACAAGATAATTACAGGGGTGCCGAGCGGGCTGCACCGCCAGGCTTACCCCATTGCGACAAGGAGGGAAGTAGCACTTTTGTGACCGGAGCACAGAATAGACCATGCCAGACTTAGATCATCCGGAATACAAAACGCCGCCCCCCGAGGTTGATCCGGAACGCTTGTCACTGGTTGCCAGCATCAGTCGCAATATGGTTCTGATTCTTGATGACGCCGGAACTATCCAATGGGCCAACCCCTGCTTTGAAGAATACACTGGCTACCTGCTGCAAGATATTTTCGGCGCCCACCCAAAAGACCTGCTTAACGGCCCGGCCACAGATCCGGAAAAAATCCGGCATATCACCCAAAAACTCCATCTGGCAGAACCCTTCGAAGAAGATATCCTGTTTTATACACGTCCGGGAGTGCCTTTCTGGATCCATCTCTATTGTGTCCCTATCGGTGTCGAACAGAACGTAGCGCCGGGCTTCATCGCTGTCATGAACAACATTTCGGATCGCAAACACAGTGAGCGTGGTTTGCGCATTGCCGCCAGTGTGTTTGATCGCAGCCATGAAGCCATCGTCATTTCGGACCAGAACAACTGCATAGTGGATGTAAACCCGGCCTTCTCACGCATCACCGGTTACAACCGGAGTGATGTGCTGGGCCTTAACCCATCCATTCTCAGTTCTGGCCGCCATTCCCCAGCCTATTATCGTGCCATGTGGCGGCGTATTATAGAAACAGATCACTGGCGTGGTGAGATCTGGAACCGCCGGAAAAACGGCGAAGAATTCGTCGAGTTGCTATCAATCAGCCGCGTCCATCTGGACGAGCCTGGGCGCTATTATCATGTTGCAGCTTTCACAGACATAACAGCCCTGAAGAATCATGCCAAAGAGCTGGACCGAGCGGTCAACTATGATGAGCTTACCGGTCTGCCAAATCGCCAGTTACTGGAGGATCGCCTGCGCAACGCACGGAGTCACGCAGACCGCCAGCAAAAAAACCTGTCAGTCTGCTACCTGGATCTGGACGGTTTCAAGGCGATCAACGACAGTTTGGGGCATGCCGCAGGCAACCAGATGCTGCGCATTCTGGCAAGCCGCCTGGCACAGACTCTGAGCAGTGGCGATACCGTTGCCCGGATTGGTGGCGACGGGTTTGGTGTAATCCTTCAGAGCGATAACCATGACGCCGTCTATGAGCGCATATTATCCACTATCAACGAGCCCGTTGACACGGGTTCTGGCCCGATCACTCTAACGGCAAGCCTTGGTATCACCCGCTATCCGGCAGACAGCGCAGATGCTGAAGGCCTGATTCGCCATGCCAACCAGGCCATGTACTCTGCCAAGGAAAAAGGGCGGAACCTGCTGCATTTTTTCGACCCGGAACTGAACGAGCACCGGCAGCAGCGGCGTGAACAGCTCACCGAACTCACCCAAGCGCTGGAAAACGAAGAATTTGAGCTTTATTTCCAGCCCCAAGTGCGAATAGCGGGCTGCAAAGTCGTAGGTTTTGAGGCGCTTATTCGCTGGAATCACCCTCATAGAGGTTTGCTTCAGCCAAACGCATTTCTGCCCACACTGGAAGACAGCCACCTGGAGGTCCCTCTGGGCCAATGGGTCCTGAAAGAAGCCATTTATCAGATGAATCTCTGGCGCGATGCAGGTGAGGATTTGTCAGTCAGTATTAACATCAGCGCCTGGCACCTGATGGACCGGAGTTTTACACGCTACCTGGAAAACTATCTGCACAGCCACCCGACCGTTGAGCCCAGGCAAATCACGCTGGAAGTACTGGAATCAACCGCGCTTGATGACATCAGGCGTGCCAGCAGCGTGCTTGCGCGCTGTCAGGAGCTGGGGTTCCGTATTGCTCTGGACGACTTCGGAACGGGCTTTTCATCACTGACCTACCTGCGCACCTTGCCAGTTGATCTGGTGAAGATCGATAAGAGTTTTGTTCGCAACATGCTCAATGATGCCAGCGATCGTGCCATTGTGGAAAGTGTGATTTTCCTGGGCCAGAGGTTTACCCACCCCATTCTGGCTGAAGGCGTTGAAACCATGGATCACGCCCGGGCCCTGCGCCAGCTAGGCTGTGATTATATTCAGGGTTACGGGATTGCGCGCCCGATGCCGGCAGGCGAGGTACTGGAGTGGTTGCAGCAATGGCATCAGCACGCCGCTATTGAAGGTGACGATATGGAGCCACTAAGCGCCGGCGAAGCGGGCAACTGATAGCAGGTTGCGTGCGGGCTCGTTACCGGTAGCGTCGTTGGTCCAGCGTTGTCAGCCGCTCCGGGTGGAATACCATCAGGCCGGTAACAATTGCGCCGTTCACAAAACCCTCCGGTATCATGAACAGTGGCAAGTACCGCAGGTAATCGTGAACCAGCTCGGAAAACTCGTAGACACCACTGACCCAGAGCATCAGGCACATCAACAAGCCGGCAACAGCTACTGAAATACCGGCCCCGAAAAACCCGCAGAAAAAAATATAGGCAAAAAAATTGCGGAAGTTACGGTGCCTCTCCCAAAGCATGATGCCTTGAGTCACGAGTGCTGGAACCATAACCGTCACCAGTCCATTTGCTGCGAACATCAACGCAGGCTCTCGGCCGGTGATAACGGTAATAACCAGTGCCAACAGCCCCGCAAACACCGCCAGTGCCCAGCCCAGTATCAGGGTAACCGCAGTAATACCGAAGATATGAATGGCGAGTCCGGGATAGATACCCGCCCGCAACTGCCAAATGAAGCCCAGCACCACAGCCGCGCCAAAAAACGAATGCTGCAACGCGTTGTCTGAACGCAGGTTGCGCCAACGTACCGAGCGAGCCGCCTGCACCAGAATCAACAGGAACAGAGCCAGAGTTACCATCCACTGCCCGGTTGATAGCAGATTATCAGTCATGCCCATAATGAAAACGCCCACTGAAATCTGGAACAGATTCCCATGATAACGATCTCAACCGTCATGCAGCTAATGATCTGTGCTATCCGAGCACAGAATCTCGGAAAACCCGCTCTATTCAGGCAATTTTTTTAAGGGAAACGAGGCTGCCGGTGAGTGTCTGCCAAGCCTCAAACGTGCTCAGAAACACCTGCCCGCTCAGATGAGAAAGCAATTCCGTATTTTTCAGGCGGTCCATTACCGGCCCTTTCACCTCGGAGAGATGCAAACACACTCCGGCATCTTTCAGGCGCTCATTAATTGCCTCAAGGCTTTCCAGCGCCGAGGCATCCACCAGGTTGACCGCCGGGCATACCAGCACCAGATCTTTCAGCTCTGGCTGGCTAATCACCAGATCCATCACCGTCTCTTCCAGAAAGCGCGCATTGGCAAAATACAGGCTTTCATCCACCCGTAAAAATGTGACTTTCGGGCACAGTAGCACGTCGTAACGAAGCACATTGCGGAAGTGCTCGGTGCCGGGAACCCGACCCACGACCGCGCTGTGGGGCCGGCTGGTGCGATAGAGGAACAGGCCAATAGAGAGCGCCACACCGGCAATTATGCCCGCCTCAACGCTGTGCGCGAGAGTCAGAAAAATAGTTACCAGCATGGCACCAAAATCGGTGCGCGAATAACGCCACGTGCGGCCCAGTGCTGGCAGATCGATCAGCGTCGCCACTGCAACAATAATGGTCGCTGCCAGAGTTGCCTGCGGCAGATAGGCAATGGCCGGCGTCAAAAACAGCGTAGCCAGGGCAATCCCGACGGCCGTGTACGCCCCGGCGGCCGGAGTTTCTGCGCCTGCATCAAAGTTCACAACTGATCGTGAGAAGCCGCCGGTTACGGGCATTCCTCCTGATAAACCTGCACCAAGGTTAGCGGTACCCAGACCGATCAGCTCCTGATCCGGGTCGATCCGTTGGCGCCGCTTTGCCGCCAGCGTTTGCCCTACGGAAACCGATTCCACGAATCCAACGACGCTGATCAGCAAGGCACTGACCGCAAGCTGCTGCCACAAGCCCCAGTCCATTGAAGGCAATGTCAGCTCAGGAAGTCCCGAGGGCACAACACCGACCAAACGCACGCCTTGAGTGTCCAGCCGGAGTTGCCAGGCAACCAGCGTGGTGATCAGCACCGCCAGAATCGGCGCCGTTCTGGTGATGATATCGGCAGAGCGCGCGCCCACACCTGAGCGTATCAAGAGCGGTTTAAGGTACTTTCGAGCGAACATCAGAAACACCAGTGCACCGGTACCAATGGCAAGCGTTGATATATTGGTATCGCCTATCGACAAAATCAGCGACTGACCGATCGTCAGCAGGTTCTGGCCCGAAGCCTGTACGCCAAAAATATGCTTGAGCTGGCTGGCAGCGATCACAATGCCGGAGGCGGTGATAAAACCGGATATCACGGGATGGCTTAGAAAATTAGCCAGAAACCCCAGCCGCAGAATACCCATCATCGTGAGCATGAGCCCTGACATTATTGCCAGCAGAACAGCCCCGGCGACGTACTCAGGGCTCCCGGCCTCCGCCAGCGGCGCCAGTGCAGCTGCTGTCATGAGAGATGCGACCGCCACCGGCCCGACCGAAAGTGTGCGGCTTGTGCCGAAGATCGCGTAAATCACCAGCGGAAGAATACTGGCATAAAGGCCGATCTGCGCCGGTAAGCCCGCCAGCAGCGCGTAGGCAAGGGACTGCGGAATGAGCATAACGGTCACGATAACCGCAGCCACCAAGTCACTGGCGGCCTGACTGCGACCGTATTTCGGCGCCCACTGGAGAATAGGTAAATAGCGTTTCAAGTTCATCCGGTGCTCAGAACAGGTTGACCGGTATTTTCAGGTAAACCTGGCCATTATCCTCTGCCGGTGGCATCTCTCCTGCACGCATATTGACCTGCACAGACGGCAGAATCAGCCGGGGCATATCGAGGGTAGCGTCGCGCTCAGTGCGCATCTGTACAAACTCATCTTCACCAACACCATTATGCACGTGAATGTTGGCCTCACGCTGTTCTACCACCGTTGTCTGATGAGCGTACTCATCACGCCCCGGCGCCTTGTAGTCATGGCACAGGAAAATGCGGGTCTCTGAGGGCAGCGACAAAACCTTGCCGATTGATTGGTAAAGTACACGGGCATCGCCACCCGGGAAATCGCAGCGAGCGGTTCCATAATCCGGCATGAACAGAGTGTCGCCCACAAATGCCGCGTCACCGATTACATAGGTCAGGCACGCAGGCGTGTGGCCCGGCGTGTGCATTACGCTGCACTCAAGCCCCCCAATAACGAAGATATCACCGTCCTTGAACAGGCGATCAAACTGGCTGCCATCGCGGGCGAATTCTGTACCTGCATTAAACGCCTTGCCAAAAATCTCCTGAACATCCCGGATGTGGGCGCCGATACCGGTTTTACCACCGAGTTTCTCGTGGAGATAAGGCGCTGCGGAGAGGTGGTCCGCATGAACATGCGTCTCCAGAATCCACTCGACCTTCAGATCGTTTGACTGAACGTACTCAACAATCTCATCCGCTGAGCGCACATCTGTGGTGCCTGCGGCGTAGTCAAAATCGAGCACCGAATCGAGAATGGCACAGGCCTGGCTAGCGGGGTCACGCACGACATAACTGAATGTATTGGTGGGTTCATCGAAAAAATGCTGGACGATCGGATTGTTCATGACGTTCACCTCCGTTGGGGCGGGATCTTAGATTTTAATTCTAAGGATATACCAAAACGGAATATTAGGTGAAATTCTCTTTTTTTATATGCGCGATACCCCTGATGCATCAACAAGACAGTCACGTCCGGCCTGCTTTGCGCGATAGAGCCGGTCGTCTGCCAATCGGATAAGCGGATCCGGCGAGGCCGGGATGTCATTCAATTCCCCGATGGCGGCGATTCCCGCACTGACCGTCAACGGCACCACACAGCTTTCAAAAACGAAGTTGTGATTTCGTACCGAGCGGATAATGCGGCTTACGGTGTCCCGCACATCCGCCTGGCTCACACCACTGAACGCAACCACAAACTCCTCCCCTCCAAATCGCGCCACGACGTCGGTCTCCCGGGTCTGTTCAAGAAGAATGTCGGCAAACGTACGCAGACAGAAATCTCCCCCCAGGTGCCCGTTGGAATCATTAATGTGTTTGAAGCGATCCAGGTCAAACATCGCCAGAGTAAAGTGTTCACCGTGGCGACTGGCGCGGCTGAGCATTTCATTGAGCCTGGGCATCAAATACCGACGGTTATGCAAGGCGGTTAATGGATCACGAATGGACTGATTGAGGAGTTCGCTCTCAAGGCGGTGGCGTTCAAGCGCTCCGGAGAGCAAGCCCGATACGATAATCAGAAGGTCAGCCTGATCTTCGCGCCAGGCCCGTTTGCGCAGGGAGCTCACGCCAAAAAAACTGGTAACCAGGCCCCGGACCCGAACCGGTACGCAGAACATGGAACTGACACCCTGTTGCTCCAGCATGGTGCGCTCGGGTCCGGCAGGTATCTGCTCAATCTCTTCAACAAAAATGACCCGGTTGCCACTAACCATCTCATTGATCTTGCATTGCCACCACTCCAAACCGTCAGTAGGCACATTACGCTGACTGTCGATGAGCGCTGGCACGCCGCCAGAACACCATTCGTAGGTGTTATCCATAACATGATAGTCCGGCGAGAACTCGTACAGGTAAGCGCGATCTACCTCAAAAAAAACGCCGATAGCGCACAGTAACTCGGTAATGCACTGATCAATGGCGCCAATGCCAAGATTGATAAATTTGGTAGACAGGTTGGCAATCAGCTTCTGAAAATCAGCCTGAAAGGCAGACTCAGTCTCACGCTCTCTGAGCGTGCGCTCGAGATCTTTGTAGCGCTGTATGTTGTGGAATTGGCCATACCAAACAGTGCTTCCGTCTGCTTGGCGCTCGGGCATTGAATTGACCTCAAACCAATCATAGTGCCCGGCCTTCATTCTCAGGCGTGCCTGGCGACGCCATCGGCTAAGAGTAATAGCAGACTCTGCAACACTGAGCTTCAAACCAGGCAAATCCTCCGGATGCACCGCAGAAAACATAGCTTCCGCGTTTTCCCGAAGTACCTCCGGGGCAATGCCTAGAACGCTTTGCACATGTTCGCTGATAAACACAAACCGGTGGGACTCCCCATCGGCGCTTAGCCAGTAGGTACTAAGCATGTCGGGAATAGCTGAAACCAGTTTCCGAAGCAAAGAGTCAGTATCGGTACGCCACTGACTCTGATCAGACTGTCCTGTCATGAGCCACTCATCTGCTAACCGCGAATTCGCATTATTTCTGAAAGTGTAGTTCACCGTGTCATACAGGGCTATTTCTAAACGGAAGCATTCGTTTCCCAAAGGTCTCCGGATCCGATTCCAACCAAGCGGGCGACTCTTGGTTAAAGGCTAGAGAGCGCTATTCAATCAGGAAAAAAATTTAAAGCCATGATACCTTTCTGACTCTCCCGATAGCTGGCGTTTCACTGCCCGAGGGAACACCCTCTGCTGAACGGAGCCGCCAATGCCTACCGAAACAAAATCGATCTCACATGAATGGCAAGCCTTCTGGTTAGCCATTGGGTTTCTCACCCGCATTCCCATGCTGGTACGCATAGATTACTCCCAGAAGCTCATGAATCAGTGCAGCATGTACTTTCCACTGATAGGCCTGTTGCTGGGCGCTTTGTATGTCGGGCTGTTTGCACTGCTCAGCCTGGCATGGAGCCCACTGATCTGTGTACTTCTGGTGCTTTGTTTCCACCTGTTTATTACAGGCGCTTTTCATGAAGACGGTCTTGCCGACAGCGTGGATGCGCTAGGTGGTGGCTATACCGTTGAAAAGCGCCTGGAAATCATGAAAGACAGCCGCATTGGCACCTATGGGACCGTTGCACTAGTAATGGCTCTCGGCCTGAAAGCGGCGTTGCTGCTGGATGCCCGGAACATTTGGCTGGCCTTGCTGGTCGCCCCTGCAATCAGCCGCCTGACACCCCTGTTACTGATGGCCTTTCTGCCTTATGTCACCGACCCGAATAAGAGCAAAAGCAAGCCCGTGGCGGAAGGTTTCTCTCGCAAGCGTCTACTTGTCAGCATTGTATTTACCGCAGCAACAGTCTTGATTTTCAGCCCCTGGCTGCCGGCGTTGTTGCTGATGGCCATAACCGCCATTTTGACGGTTGCCCTGGTGTGGGGTTGGTATTTGCAACAGCAATTGGGCGGTTACACTGGCGATACACTGGGCGCCAGCGTGGTGTTTTGTGAGCTGGCGCTGCTGTTGGGCATGTAAGCACCCAACAGCAGGTTGATATAACTCAACGGTTAATGCGGGATATTTTGGTGCCTTCGATACTCAGCCCGGCCATCAGACCTTGCTGGCTGAAGATAAATGCATAGGCATCGTTTTTAAGCGACGAACTTGAGAGGTTTTTCGCCACGCCTTCATCCACCAACACCACCGTCGGGCCGACACCAATCTCCCAGCCTTTCGATTTTTCCAGATAGGATACAGCCTTATCTGTCATCAGAAAAACCGCATAGGCATAGGACTGAGCGCCTGCCTGCAAGCCCCAGGAGCCGGTAACCGAATTGTAGTAATCCGTCACCTCTGAGCCTTTCAACAAAACGCCTTCGCCGTAGCTGCCACCAAACACCAGCCCGGCTTTAACGATGTTGGGGAACACCAATATCGCTTTGGCGTCGCCAGACAGGGTTTTAGCAACGGGGTGAGCTTTGTAGAGTGATTCCAGTGCCTGTTTGGCATCGCGATCGAGGTCTTCCGCGCTCGCAGCCATAGCTTGGCTTGCGCCTGTGATCGCGATAACAGAAGCCAGCGCGAGTGCAAATCCGAAAAACGTGTTACGCAGTGTGGTCATGACACAGCCCTCCTGATTGATCATCAGACTATAGATCAGTTGGATGAAAACTGACCATTACACCTGAGACATGCGGCGCTGAGGTTTAGCTATCCACTGAGCAGGAGACAATCCGCGAAAGATGGCTGTAGGGCATACCCGTTTCCTGATGCCAGTTGTTGAATGCTGCTTGCGCCTGCTGCAGCGCTTTTTTGCTTCCGGGTGAGGCATCCAGGAGATCGGCGCGGCGAAGGCCGGTAATAACATCATGGGACAGAATGAAACCATCCCAGCCGACACGGCGCAGAAAATACTGCGCGCTGTTACCGCCCAGGCGGGAGCCATGTCGCTTGAGCCACAGCAACAGGCCAACCTGATCTTCTGACGGCCATTGCTTCAGGAAGGCACCAAAACTGCCGTGTTCGCGCGCGGCATCCATAATCATGCGGGCATTCTCCGGTACCGTGCGGATCTTCTGCATGTTGCGCACAATACGCTCATCACGAACCAACTCTTCCAGAACGTCCGGCGGTACTTGCTGCCAGTACGCAGGCACAAAACCATGAAAAGCAGCTTCGAAATCCGACCACTTGTTGTCAATAACACGCCAGACAAACCCGGCTTTGAACACGCAACGGGTAATTTCAGAGAGGTAGCGATCATCCGTTCGCGCCTCCAGCTCAGTGACAGACGGCCGTTCTGGCAACAGAGCCTTCAGCTTTTCTACGCCGCCTTTGCGCGCAATTGCACGCTCATGAATATCTGAAAAACGCATAGTATCTCGCCGTTTTGGGTGTAGATGGGCTTCGGAAAATTAATATAAATTTCATATTAATAGTGACCTACCTCAATTCCAATTTACTGTTTCTCGACTACTCTGATGGCTAACGGTCCCGAAAATCATGCCTTAATCAGGCTGAAGCGAAAGCGTTTGAAGCCCGGACCTGATGCTGGCATTGGCTATCTGTCGGTGTGGGCCAAGGAAAAGCGCTGCAATCGTTAACAATCCAATCTGTTCAGGCACATGATTATGTCCAGCCAGGTCGCTTACGGTTCCAGTACTATTGACCCGGATATAATCCCGGACGTTGGCAATAATGATGTTGGACAGATCGTAGGAATTCGTGGTGGCGTTGTCGATGTAAAATTTCCGGGAACCTCACCACGCATCCACGACCTCATCTACTCCGGTAATCTGGCGCTGGAAGTTACCTCTCTTCTGGAAAGCGGCGCTGTGCGCTGCATGGCGCTGGCGCCCGTGCGCGGGCTGGGGCTTGGGATGCCGGTGCAGGCCACAGGCGCACCCATTCAGGTTCCCGTAGGCGACACCATACTGGGCCGCATGCTCAATGTGTTTGGAGAACCAATCGATGACAAGCCCGCTCCTGCCGCGACAATAAGACGTTCCATTCATCAGCCCCCTCCGGCCCTGGAAGACCGCGTCGTCCACAACGACATCCTGGAAACAGGAATCAAAGCAATTGATTTGCTGTCACCCATTGAGCGCGGCGGCAAAACCGGACTCTTCGGTGGTGCGGGGGTCGGGAAAACCGTTCTGATCACCGAACTGATCAACAACACGGTTCAGCACTATCAGGGCGTCAGCCTGTTCTGCGGTATTGGCGAACGCTCACGGGAAGCGGAGGAGTTGTATCGCGAGATGGGCGACGCCGGAGTGCGGGATAAAACGGTCATGCTGTTCGGGCAAATGAACGAAGCCCCGGGCGTACGTTTTCTGGTGGGCAAAACCGCGCTCACCATGGCGGAGTATTTCCGCGACGACCAGAAACAGGACGTGCTGTTGCTCATCGACAATATTTTCCGCTTCGTACAGGCGGGCTCGGAAGTCTCCGGGCTGATGGGGCGTATGCCTTCTCGGGTTGGCTACCAACCTACCCTGGCTACCGAACTGGCCTCTCTTGAGGAGCGGATCACCTCGACCCGTAATGGAGCGATAACCTCCATCCAGGCAGTCTACGTGCCCGCCGATGACTTCACCGACCCGGCAGCGGCGCATATTTTTTCACACCTCTCTGCCTCAGTGGTGCTTTCCCGCAAGCGCGCCAGCGAGGGCCTGTACCCGGCGGTCGACCCGCTCGGCTCCGCCTCTGTGATGCTGACGCCCGCCGTGGTCGGCCAGCGTCATTACGACATCGCCCGGGCAGTAAGGCGCACCCTGGCAGAGTATGAGGATCTGCGCGATATCATTGCAATGCTGGGCATGGAGGAACTCTCAGCCGCTGACCGTGCCACCGTAGCCCGGGCGCGGCGGCTCGAACGCTTTCTTACCCAACCGTTTTTTACCACCGGCTCCTTTACCGGTACCGGCGGCAAGCGTGTGCCCATCAAAGACACCCTTGATGGCTGCGAAACCATTCTGAACCAGACCGAGTTTAATGATAACGAAACCGACTACTACATGATTGGTTCACTGAAGGACCTGGAGACGAGGTCATGAGCCTTGCCGACACCATGCAGGTCACGCTGCGGTTGCCAACCCGCACACTATTCGAAGGCCGCGTGCAACGGTTATTCGCCACAGCCCGGAACGGCGCTTTTGGTATGCTGCCGAACCATACCGACTTCGTTACGGCGCTGGTGCCCTCGGTGTTGATTCTCACCGCAACAGACGGCACAGAACTGTTTTTTGGCGTTGACGAGGGCGTGCTGATGAAAAAAGGTCATCAGGTAGATATTGCAATACGCCGCGGTGTTCAGGGCCAGGATCTCGATTCCCTGAACGAAACCATACAGGCGGCGTTTATTGAAGTGGATGAAGAAGAGCGGGTAGCCCGGTCGGCGCTGTCGCGGCTTGAAGCGGGCATCGTCCGGCGTTTTGGCGACTTGCGGAAACCAACGGTATGAGCGCGAAAAATGATCGGTCCGCAGAAGACATCCGGCGCAGTGCCGAGCGCATGAAGCGCGCACGCAGTGAGCCCGGCGTAAGCCCTCTGCGGGGGCTGGGCGCTTTCGGAATCATCGGCTGGTCGATCGCAGTGCCCACCGTGGGTGGCGCATTTTTGGGGCTATGGCTGAATAAGGTGGCACCACAGAACTTTTCCTGGCCCATTGCGCTGATCCTGGGCGGCGTCGTTGTCGGTGGCATTATTGCCTGGAACTGGATCGACAAAGAAGGGCCGGATCAGAAAGGAGATAAACGGTGATAACGGTAGACTGGCACGCGGTGCTGCTGGGATTTTCTTTTGGTTTACCCGTCAGCGCACTGTTCTTTGCGGGCCTGGCTTGGGGTCTGCGACGTGCCTTGGGCTCTGACCAGCCTGGGCTCTGGCTGATGGCCAGTTCTTTATGCCGGATTGCGATACTGCTGGCTGTTGGTTTTCTGGTAACCGCTTCTACCGGAAGTAGCTGGACAGTGGCCGGCTATGCGCTGGCGTTTTTCCTGGCTCGGCTGATGACTATGCTCTGGGCCAGAGTGACCAACGTACCCGCCACTGCCACACAGGGGGGCGCATAATGCAGCTTACCCCCGATGATATCGTTGTTTTCACGCTGGCAGGCTGGAAGGTCAACGCCACCATCGTCAATACCTGGATCGTGATGGCGCTACTGGTAGGTATTTCCATGGTGATTACCCGAAACCTGCGCGCCGATGTGCCACCCAATCGCTGGCGTACATCGCTGGAAGTGATCGTAAAGCTGATTCAGGGCCAGATCGAGGAAATCACCCGTAACTCGGCACGCCACGTGATGTACTTTGCCGGCACTCTGTTCCTGTTCATCGCCTTATCAAACCTGATGCTGGTGATACCGGAGTTTTCGCCGCCCACGTCTTCGTTATCAACCACGGTGGCACTGACCTTGTCTGTGCTGGTGGCTGTACCGGTGCTTGGCATTGCCAGCGGCGGTGTAGGGTGCTACCTCAAAACGTTTGTTGAGCCCTCGGTCATCATGCTGCCGTTCAATATCATCGGTGAGTTCTCCCGGGGCATATCGCTGGCTATCCGTCTTTATGGCAACGTGATGAGCGGCGCCGTTGTCGTAGCCATTCTGCTTACCGTCGCGCCATTTTTCTTCCCGGTGATCATGGACATGCTCGGATTATTAACCGGCATGATTCAGGCTTATATCTTCGCCATTCTTGCCACTGTTTACATCTCATCTGCTTCAGCAGAGCCAAACCCTTCATCTTTAAAAAAAGAGGATAAATCATGACCGATCTTGCCATCATTGCGGCCATTTCGATTTTTACCGCCGGCTTTACCATCGCCATCGGCGTCATTGGCCCCGCTCTGGGCGAGGGCCGGGCAGCCGCAGCCGCGATTGCCGCCATCGCCCAGCAACCGGATGCAGCCCCGACTCTTTCTCGAACCCTGTTTGTCAGCCTGGCGATGATTGAATCCACCGCCATTTACTGTTTTGTGTTGGCCTTGATTCTGATTTTTGCCAACCCGTTCTGGGACGCAATGCAGGCTGCCGCAGGAGGCTAGAACAGATCATGTCCATTGACTGGGTTACCGTTATCGCTCAGATCACCAACTTCCTCGTGCTGGTCTGGCTGCTGAAGCGCTTTCTCTACCGCCCGATCCTTGATGGTATTGACGCCCGCGAGGCTGAAATAACCCGCCGCATGGCCGAAGCCGGAGAGGCACAGCAAAAAGCACAGACGGCCGAAGCGGAATACCGCCAGCAGCAAAAACAGCTGCTGTCTGACCAGGAGGCCGTGGTGGAACGGGCGCTGCGAGATTCGGAAAACCAACGTGATACCCTGCTGGCCGATGCCCGCGCCAAGCTTGAGCAAGAGCAGAAAGACTGGCATAAGCATCTTGAGTCTGAGCGCCAGAAGTTTACCGCGCAACTGCAGCGAGCCGGAGAAGAGACACTGCTGGAATTGACCCGTAAAGCGCTGCGCGATCTCGCGAATGAATCGCTGGAGGAAGCTATCGTTCGCCACGTCAGTGCGCGACTGCGCCCGATTGCGAGCGAGCTCTCCGACGCCGCAGGCGGCAGTAAGGAGGCGGTAGCAACGACTCGCGACACTTTGCCCAAGGCGGCACAGGCGCTGATGCAGGCCGATATCAAAAACCTGCTGCCAGGCATTAACCTGCGCTTTGAAACCGACCCACAGCAGGCGCCGGGACTGGTTCTCCGGGTTGGCGGTGCCCAGGTAGCCTGGACAGTTGACAGCTACACCGAAGAGTTTGATGCACTGTTAAGCGAACGCATGGCTGCCGGTGCTTCCGGCCGGATTCAGCCCGCTGGGGCATAAACCCGGTTGTGCACAAAGAGGGTAAATAAAACACTATGACCGAAACGCATTCAGCCGAAAAATTCGATGCCTGGCGGGGATCCATGCTGGCAACACCTGCGCCTGCTCCAGTAATAACCGAAGTTGGCAGGGTGACTGAAGTGGGCGACGGTGTTGCGATCGTTACCGGCCTCGCCCGTGCACTGGCCGATGAGCTGCTGGTGTTTGAATGCGGCGTGCGCGGCATAGTGCTGGATCTGGAGCCTGGCCGGCTCGGTGTGATCCTGCTGGGGCCTTCCGAGCTCATTACCCTGGGCGAGGATGTACAGCGCACCCGTAAGGTGGTGAGTGTACCTGTTGGCCCCGCTCTGCTCGGGCGCGTGGTTGATGCCATGGGCCGCCCCAAAGACGGTCTGGGGGCTATCGCAGCGGTGGCCGAGCACCCCATTGAAGCGGATGCGCCGGGCATTCTCAGCCGCTCAGCCATTTTTCGGCCGCTGGCAACCGGCATCAAAGCCATCGATGCTGCCGTACCCGTGGGCCTGGGCCAGCGCGAGCTGATCATCGGTGATCGCCAGACCGGTAAAACGTCCATCGCCATAGACACCATACTCAATCAGGTACGCTCAGAAGTTACCTGTATATATTGCGCCATTGGCCAGCGCGGCGATGCCGTCTCCCGGGTAATCGCCGCGCTGGCCAATGGCAATATGATGGCCCGCAGCGTGATCATGTCGGCCGGTGACGAAGAGACACCGGGGCTGTCCTACATCGCACCTTATGCCGCTATGGCCATGGCCGAGTATTTTTCCGATCAGGGGCGGGATGTGCTGGTGATTTTTGATGACCTGACGCACCACGCCCGCTCCTACCGTGAGCTGTCACTGCTGTTGCGCCGGCCCCCGGGACGTGAGGCCTTCCCCGGTGATATCTTTTACGTTCATGCCCGCCTGCTGGAGCGCGCCGGCCAGTTTACCCAGAAAGCTGGCGGCGGCTCGATTACTGCCTTGCCCGTGGTGGAAACCCAGGCGGAGAACCTGTCGGCTTATATTCCCACCAACCTGATATCCATTACCGATGGCCAGATTTACCTCTCGCCACGGCTGGTACGCAAAAACCAGTTCCCTGCCGTCGACCTGGGCCTGTCGGTCTCCCGTGTAGGCGGTAAAGCCCAGAACCGCGCCCTGCGTGAAGTGGCCGGTAACCTTCGGGTTACCCTGTCGCAGTTTGAAGAACTGGAAGACTTTGCGCGCTTTGGCACACGGCTGGACGATACCACACGCGCCCGCCTGACCCGTGGCGCGGCGGTTCGCAATTCACTGCGCCAGGCCGAGCGTGATCCCATGCCAGCGGCTGAACAGCTGGCGGTTCTCATCGCGGCAATGGAGGGCCTTTTCGATGCTTTGCCGGAGCAGCAACTGATCGAAGCCATGGCCAGCATTCGTACCGCTGCGCAGAAACGGTTACAGGTAATTGACGACCGCATCAGTGGCAACCAGGCGCTGAGCGAGGAGGACCGGGAACTGATTATTACAACCGCACGGAACGCACTGTCTGCGAATCCTGCAGACCGACCAACCAGCGTGAACGAGGCCAGCCATGGCCCAAACGCTTGAGACGCTTACCCGACACAGCGGCACCCTGACCAGTATTCGCGGCATTGTTCATACCATGAAAACCCTGTCTGCGATTAACGCGGCACCCTATGAACACGCAGCCCGATCCATCGAGGCCTATCACCAGACCATCCTCCAGGGCTTTGCTGCCTTCGCTTACCGAACCGGAGAAATCATCCTGCGCCAGGATGACGCACTTGAGCATCTGGTTATCGTGTTCGGCTCCGACCACGGGCTCTGTGGCAACTACAATGAAGTTCTCGCAGAAGTGGTGCAGAAGCATTGCCAAGGCCAAACCGTCGGTAAGCAGCGTCTGATCTGCATCGGTGCGCAAATGAACGACGCCCTGGAGGATCAAGGCCTCGCACCAGAAGCAGTGCTGCTGCCACCGGCTTCTGCCGAAGGCATAGGCCGCCTTGCCGGCGATATCGTTACACGCATAGACCATTTCAGTCAGGGCCAGCCGCTGCATCATCTGGCCGTTACCCTGGCGTTTACCCAACGCGGCGACCACGACCTGCGCGAGCCGGTAACGCGAAGACTTCTGCCGTTGGCGCCTTCGCTGCTGCAGCGCGAAAAGCACTGGGATTCACGCTCGCTTCCGGATTACACCATGGAAGCCGACGCGCTGCTGTCATCGCTGATTCGCAGCCACATCTTCGCCAGCGTGTTTCGCGCTTCGGCAGAAGCCATGGTGACCGAAAACGCCGCACGGCTGGCTCTGATGCAGCAGGCCGAGCAGTCAGTGGATGAGCGCATAGAGGAAGTAACAGGAGAACTTCGATCTGTGCGGCAAACGGAGATCACCAACGAGCTGATGGATGTAGTTATCGGTTTTGAGGCATTGAAGAAGCCACGAAAGCTTCGCAATCAACCAGGCTGACTTGCGACAGGGCGGCCACCCGGAGCATGACCAGAACCAGCCACTTTATAACAATCGCCCCCCGTTGAGAAAACGCTGGATCACCGGCAATTTCTTGAGCATGGCTTTATCAACAAGGCGCGGCAGTATCCCGTTAATCACCACAAACAGCTTCTCGGGCCAGCCGAGGAACCGGCGGCGATCACCGTTTTCCATGGCTTTCAGAATTTCAGATGCCACCGTCTCTGGCGCATCAACGCTGTTACCAAGCGCACGATTCAGTTCGTTAACCACTTCCGGATTCATTTCCGTGGCTGTGGCCCTAGGCGCTACGTACACCACCTGAACCGCAGTATCAGCCAGTTCCCGGCGCAAGGCTTCTGTAAACCCCCTCAACCCGAACTTGGTGGCGCAGTAGGCGGTATAGCCGGGAAAACCGATACTGCCGAACGTCGACCCCACAAACACCAGGGCGCCGCCGGCTTTCTCGAATTGAGGGGCAAAATGCCTGGCCACAAGCATGGCAGATCGCAGGTTCACAGCAAGCTGGGCATCAAGCTCACCGACCGACATTTTCGCCAGCCCGGAAAAACGATTCTGACCCGCGCAATGAATCACACCGTCGATATCCGGATAGGCCTCCGTCAGGCGCACCAGCTGTTGGTCCAGATCTGCAGCCGCAAGATCCAGGTGCACTGGAGACATATTTTCCCGGTGGCCAACAAGCTCCGGGTGTCGGGATGCCACAATGACATGACTGCCGACCTGAACCAGTGCATCCAGCAAAGCCTTGCCAATACCTCCGGTTCCTCCCAATAGAAGAAAAACGCGATCATGCAGCCTCATGCTGCGGCTCCTTACGAGTGACAGGCAGCGGAATACTGCGCAGCATGTCGCCGTATAACCGGTAAACCACACGGGCAGCATCAATAACCGCCTGTTGATCATCCGGGTCAGTGATACCGTCCATCAGATTGCGGAAAAACTCGAAGTGATCCTGATCGAGAGCCCCATGGGAATACAGATAGCTGAACGCCTGATTCGGCAGCCCCAGGAGTTTTTGAATCTGTTCGCCCAGAGGTGTAGCCAGCTCAACTGACGTGCCCTCAAGCACCTGAACCATCCCGAAAAACGCCGCCGGATTGCCCCGGTTAATCTGGTCATACAAGTAAGACACCATAAGCTCAATGGAAAGATCCGGTTTGCCCGTGCGGATTACTTCCTTGTCGGAACCGCAGGCCTCCAGATCATTCAGGATCCACTCGTCGTGGCCGTACTCTTCATCAATGTACTCAACCAGTGCCTTGCGGACGAACTCCACCCGCCGGGGCAACCTGGCACCGCAGGCCATCATTAAAGGCACCGTGTGCTTTACGTGGTGGAAAGCCTGAGTCAGAAACCAGGTATAAGACTCAAGGCTGAAATCGCCCTCGCCAATCGCTTTGACGACCGGCGCGCCGGTAACATGGGCCCGCGCTTCGGCGGTTTCATGCTGCAATCTGTCAAAAAATGCCATGTGAGATTCTCCTGACGGGTAAGAAAACGACGTTGAAATAAACAGGGGGAAGGCTTCTGCCAACAGAGTCGGCAAATGCGCCTGAATTCGCGCCCGCACCGGGCGACCGTTTGCTGTGATATAACCTTCGGACTGCCGGAACGGTTGTCGGCGGATATACACCGTGGCCAGGCGGGCATAATCCGGCAGGCGTTGATTGAGCTGCTTTACAGACCGGGCGAGGACGTCGGGCGAACGCCCATCTGTTACTGTTACCAGCGCCATTGGCTGGGGTTCACCATCACCGAACACCACAGCTTGGGGAATTCCCAGCCCCTGAGCCAGTTCACTTTCCAGCCACTCCGGGCTGATATTGCGGCCAAAGCTGGTTATCAGCAGATTCTTTGAACGACCATTGATCGACAAGAAGCCGCCCGGGCTGAGCGCCCCCAAATCGCCGGTATCCAGCCATTCACACGGCGCCGTTTGATCGCCCAGATAACCGAGGTGGGTATTGCCACGAATCCGGATATGGCCGTAAGAATCCACTCTGACCTGAACGTGAGACAGAGGTTTACCCACGCTACCCTGACACTCAGCCGAAGGCACGTTCAATGCCACCACGGAGCTGCATTCCGACAAACCGTAGCCTTCATACAGCGGTAACCCCACGGCGCGGCCACGGGCCAGGAGCTCTTGGGATACCCGGCCACCACCAACCGCCAGAAACCGGAATGAGCGGCTGTCGAGTTGCCCCAGTTCTGCAGCGCTAACCAATGCCATTGCCAGCTCCGGCACCAGAATCAGGGTCTGGGGTCGGCTTTGGTGAATACCCTCAATCAGCCGGTTCAGGTTCAGGCCACTGCTGCCGGTCATTCCCAGGTGTTCCAGCGGCGCCACGTTGACACAGGCACCCATGAGCAAGGGCAAATACACCCCTGCAATATTCTCCAGCAGCGTGGCCAGCGGCAGAATACACAGGTGTGTTTGCAGCTCAACACCCGTCAATTGCGCCTTCAGAGCCAGAGCGGTTGCGGTCATCTGCTTCAGCGATAGGCACACCCCTTTAGGAGTGCCGGTACTGCCGGAGGTAAAGGTAATTTTTGCCGTACCTTCCGGCATCCGTGTCACTTCTGCAGAATCTGGCAACTGGCGTAGCCAGACACCCTGGCCCAGCGACTCGCTCGCCTTAAGCGCTTCGCCGGACAGCAGGCCTTCCAGACCTGCCTGTTCAACCAGATGTGCCGTTTGGGTTTCGGAGAAAAATGCCGGCACCGGCACACAAACAACGCCTGCCAGCAAACAGGCAAGGTCGGCCAGTATCCAGGCAAGGGTGTTGTCGCCACACACACCCGCTCGCTTTATGCTCCGCAGGCGCAACTGTTCCGCTACTGCCTCTGCAGCCCGCATCATCTGTTTGTAGCTGAGTTCTGATTCTGGCCCGCGCAAGGCAATGCGCGACGGGTGTGTCAGCGCTTGGCGGTGGAGCAGTTCAGGCAAGGCGACCATAAGCGCCCCCCTGCTCTGAACCGCCTGATCCCGTACCGGGCAGTGCTGGCTGAATTCGTCGCAACAAGTCCGCCTGCCGCAGGGCACTGAGGCTATCAGCCACTCTGATCGCCATCACCACCGGTTGATGGTCGTAGTAGCGGCCCCAACCGGCACCACCATCGGGCAAATTTTCCGGGTAGGCCCGGGCCAGGACCCGAGTGGCAATCCCCAACCGATGAAAACTGTTACGCAACTGATCGGTGCCGGTACACACCACCCAGTCGTAACCGGCGCCTTCCAACCACACTGTCAGCGACGCAAACAGGTGCCTGCTGACACCGGCCTCCACACCGGCGAGGTGGGCAATCTCTGCAATTTTGTTGCGTGCGACACCCGGCACCGGCATCACAGATTCAACTGGTACAGACAGGTAATCCTCAAGAAACAGGCGTTCCAGAGCCGCATTGCGAACGCCCACTGCGGCCAGAAGCGTGCCTTGCGCCGATGTCAGGGCCAGCAACAACGGAATCCGCAGCGAGGGTTCTGCTCCGTAGGCCTGCAGAAATCGTCGCCGAATAAACTCCGTGACCGTATCCGCCAGCCCGGTGCCCGGGTTAATCTCACTCAACCAGCGACCGGCACAACGAAGGGCGGGAACCAACTCCGGCGAATCCGGTGGGCAATGTGTGGACATCGTTAGCGGATCGGTCATATGCGCTCTCCAACAGCTCTCGGGCATGACGCCCGGATAGTGAACCGTCAGATTAGCCAGTAAGCCTTAACCCAGTCTTAAGCTCCGGCGTCGGAATTCTTAAGCGGGCCTTAAGGTTTCTGCCCCGCATCGGTTTAAGGCGGGTTTAAGAAAGCGTGTGTAGAATGCATTTTGAGGAGTCCAAATTTGACGAGTGCAAGTCTGAAGATCTTCCCCAAAACGGATCCAGTTTAATGCGTATATTACTGGTAGAAGACGATCACCCGCTGGGCAGAACCATGCTGGAGATGCTGCGGGCAGACCAGCACACCGTAGACTGGCTGGATGATGGTCAGCAGGCGCTGAATGCGCTGGTGGATGAGCACTTCGATCTGGCCATACTGGACTTGACCCTGCCCCGGGTGGACGGCCTTGATATCGTTCGACATACCCGGCAACAGGGCAATCAACTTCCCATTATCATTCTGACCGCCAGGGCGGAACTGCAGGAAAAGCTGCAAGGTCTGGATGCGGGCGCAGACGATTACCTGACCAAACCCTTTGCCATGGCCGAGCTCAAGGCGCGGATCAAGGCCATCACCCGGCGCGGATCATCAACAAATCGCGATGAGCTGATTGTAGGCCAGCTGGCACTGGACACGGCTTCCGGCCAGCTAACCTTAGGCTCGAAGCCCATCACTTTGACTCGCAGTGAGTTCCAGATTCTCCAGTACATGATGCGCCACCCAGACCAGGTTGCCACTCGCAGGCGTCTGGAAGAACAGCTCTATGGCTGGGAACCAGGCGCAGAGAGCAATGCCTTGGAGGTGCATGTTCACCATCTGCGGCGCCGGGTGGGCAAGGCGACCATTCGAACCATCCGCGGGGTTGGGTACCTGCTCGACAGCCAGGCAGCTTGCGGAGCCCTGGAATGTCCCTGACCCGCACCCTGACGCTGCTTGTTACCTCCACTGTACTGTTAATTGCGCTGATCGCTGCGGTCTGGAGTTACATTGAAAGCAATCACGAACTGGAAGAATTGTTCGACGCCGAGCTGGCCCAAAGCACGCGAATTGTGCAGGGACTGGTTCGCCACTTGGCGGACACCCAATCCATGGCGCAGTTACCAGAAACCCTCCGCGAAACGCTGACATTGCCGCTTTCTGAGGATGTCGGCCCGGAAGCCGATGATGACGAAATCCTGCCCGATGGTGCCGGGCACAAATACGAGAAAAAGCTGGCCTTTGAAGTCTGGACGCCCGACCGCACGCCCCTATTGAATACCCTGAAGGCTGATGACGCTCAAGGTCTTGCCCCGGGATACTCATGGGCTGAATCCCGGGGCTACCGCTGGCGTGTGTTCACCCTCCAGGACCCAACCACAGGCTTCTGGATTCGCACCGCCCAGCGCGAAGAAATTCGCCAGGAGCTGAGCCAGGAACTGGCCCTGGGCAACGTACTGCCCCTGCTGGTTGCTTTACCGCTACTGCTACTGGCAGCCAGCGCCGCCATTCAGATCGGATTCCGCCCTCTACGCCGGTTGGAACACCCCATCCGCAACATGGCCCCGGAACGTATCCATCCACTTGATGACCGGCATGCACCGAAGGAAGTCGCCGGCCTGGTACAGGCCGTGAACAGCCTGCTCAAACGGTTGAATCAAGCTCTGGAACGGGAACGGCGTTTTTCAGCCGATGCCGCTCATGAACTGCGGACACCGCTGGCGGCCTTGCGGCTGAATCTTGAAAAAGCCTGTGAGGACAACCCACAGCAGTTCCAGCCCCTTATCCGGTCAGTTGACCGCATGACGCACCTGGTGGAACAAATGCTGCTGCTGAGCCGGGTCGACTCGGGGACCGGCTTCTCGAAGCAATACCACGACCTGTCCGCGATACTCGAGCAAAGCATTGCAGATGTGGCGCCGTTGGCGCTGAAAAGAAATATAGAACCGGTTTTGCACGACGATGCCGGCCAGGCCCAACTGTGTTGCAACAAAGCGCTGATCACCACTCTGATGCGGTCCCTGCTGGCCAACGCCATTCAATACAGCCCGGAACACACTGTTGTGGAAACCCGTCTGGCGCCCTCTGCAAACGGCTATCACATCACAGTGTGCGACCAAGGGCCGGGCATTGTTCCGGAAGCCCGGGAACGGGCTCTCAGCCGGTTTGTCCGACTCGACCAGCGGCTCGGTGATGGTGCGGGTCTGGGGCTGGCCATTGCGCGCCGAATTGCGGAACTCCACGGCGGCCAGCTCACTCTGAACGCGCGACCTGACGGGCAGGCCGGGCTCTGTGTCAGTCTGTGGCTACCGACGCGCGCCATTCTCGGCGATGGCGAAGATTAGGCCCCGCTCTTCGTCACTGAACCGGCGGTCAGGATCGTTCATTGCTGGCTCATCTCCTTGGGCGCAGCCGCTGCTGCCGGCAGCCCCAGCAGATCGCAGAGCCAGTCAGTATCCAGATGTTGCTCTACCTGATCCGCCAGCCGGTCAAGCTGTGCCAGGCGATGGTTTTGATAATCCACTGCAGCGCCCGATTGATTCAGCCCTGCCCATTGCAGCAGTGCGTCACAGGCGGCGGGCTCATCGAATATTCCATGCACATAGGTACCGGCGACCTGGCCATCAGTGCTCATCGCGCCTTCGTTACTGCCATCTATCCGGCCCAGCGGATGCGCCAGGGCCGCGCCTTCACTAACGCCGTTGTGCATTTCGTATCCACTGAAACCGACCTCTGCTTGCGCGCAATCCGTTGCGGCCGGGTTCAGCGTGCCACGCACGTTTTTCAGTTGTTTACCAGCCACCATGGTGGTGGCCATGGCCAAAAGGCCCAAGCCTTTGGTTGAGCCACTTTGGCCTTCCAGTCCATCGGGATCATCCACAGATTCACCCAGCATTTGAAAGCCGCCGCAAATGCCAAACACCTTGCCGCCGTAGCGCAGGTGTTTTTGGATGGCTTGCGTCCAGCCCTGGGCGTGCAGAAAGGCCAAGTCCGCCCGGGTACTTTTGCTGCCGGGCAAGATAATAAGATCAGCCGCCGGGATGGGTTGATCCGGGCCGATGAACTGCAGGTTTACCCCCGGGTGCAGGCGCAACGGGTCAAAATCGTTGTGGTTACTGATGCGCGGCAAAACGGGCACGATCACATTGAGAGCCCCGGCTTCGCTGGTGCCCGTGGTGCCTATGCTATCTTCAGAATCCACAATCAGGCCATGAAGATACGGCAACACACCCATCACCGGCTTGCCAGTGCGGTCAGCCAGCCAGTCCAGGCCCGGTTCCAGCAAACTGATATCGCCACGAAAGCGATTAATGATGAAGCCTTTTGTGCGTTGCTGTTCGCTGCTGGATATCAGCTCGAGAGTACCCACCAGCTGAGCAAACACTCCACCCCGGTCTATATCACCCACCAACAACACCGGGCAATCCGCCGCTTCCGCAAAGCCCATGTTGGCGATGTCGTTCGCCCGCAGGTTGACCTCAGCCGGGCTACCGGCGCCTTCCGCAATGATCACATCGTAACGTTCGCTGAGGGAACGCCAGGCAGCCATCACCGCCTCCATGGCTTCAGCTTTGTAGGCGTGATAATCCAACGCGCCCATATTGCCATGCACTTGCCCGCGCAGAATTACCTGGGCGCCACTGTCGCTTTGCGGCTTCAGCAATACCGGGTTCATGTCGCTGTGAGGCTCAATCCCGCAGGCCAGCGCCTGCAACGCTGTGGAGCGGCCAATTTCACCGCCGTCTGTGGTTACCGCACTGTTCAGAGCCATATTCTGGGGCTTAAACGGTGCCACCGAAACGCCCTGGCGAGCCAGCCAGCGGCACAAGGCCGCGACGACGGTGGTTTTACCGGCATCTGAGGTGGTGCCCTGAATCATCAAGGTAGCCATATTTAGAGCTCAACGCCCTTCTGAGCCTTGATACCCTGATCCTTAAAGGCGTGTTTCACCACGCCCATTTCTGTAACGGTATCCGCGATATCGATCAGCTCTTGCGGGGCGCTACGGCCGGTGACAACCACATGCTGCATCTCTGGCCGGGCCTGTAGGTCGTCCAGAACGCGATCCAGGTCGATGTAGTCGTACTTCAGCGCAATATTGAGTTCGTCCAGCAAAATCAGATCATAGCTGTCGTCCTGCAACATGCCTGCAACGATATCCCAGGCGGCATTGGCCGAAGCAACATCTTGCTCACGGTTCTGGGTCTCCCAGGTATAACCTTGCCCCATTACGTGGTAATCCACATTGGGCAGATCCCGAAAGAACGCCTCTTCGCCGGTACTGAATGCACCCTTGATGAACTGCACAATGCCGACCTTCATGCCATGGCCAAGAGCACGGGCGACCATACCAAAACCGGAGCTGCTCTTGCCTTTGCCTGGGCCGGTTAGCACCAGCAATATGCCCTGCTCTTTCTGGGCTTTAGCAATTCGTTCCTGCATGATTTTTTGTTTGGCTTCCATGCGGCGAGCATGGCGTTCAGGATCTTTCGCACGTTCACGCATTTGATAGTTCCTTCTCAGTTAACAGATGAAAGGGCTGGTCGCGGAATATCGCCACCACCAGCTCCGGTACGGAGGGGAAAGCGATGGGTAACAGGAATGAGTTCAACATGAGGACGTCAGGCTCCGCTGTTTCTGGCAGTCATCGTTCGCGCCGCGCAAGGACGGATAAGTCGCGGTGCCGCCCTTGCGGGCAGAATCGAAAGCCTCCCGCTGTTGCGGCTCCAACTGATCCGCCACCCAGTCCATCAACGGATGGTCCGGACGGGTGTGGCCGCTTCCGGGCAGGCCATGGTCGATGACATTACCAGCGAAGTCACGTACCAGGGATCTACGGGTGAAGACATCCACTTCCCAGAAACCACGCTTGGCAGCCAGCAAAGCGATCGCCTGCATATGAGTCTTGACGTGAACATTGTGACCCTCAGCCAGGAAGTCATCCAGGCCCAGCCCGTGGCGATCCTGAAAATACACCTCATTGACCTCATCCCAGACGCTGGAGCGAAGCACCTGCGGGCTGGTGATCTGCCAGCCCCAGAGGTTATCCAGAAAATCGCTGCCCATGGTGCGGGCACCGGCATAACCGTGCTCCATTAACGGTGCCAGCCACTGCGGATTCAGATTGCGGGCGCGAAGCTCAACCTGCAATGCCCGCTGAAGTGAATCCACACGCGGGTTCTTTGGATCCTCGTACTGCAAAACCCGATTCTCCGGCGGTTCACCCCGCAGATGCTCTACCGCATTGGAAAGGCCGCCCTGAAAGTCGAAACCGTCGTCATTATCGAGCAGGCCGTACAAATGGCTGGACCGGCCCAGATAGGTTTTTCCTACAGAAAGCAACTGGCGGTCGAATGCCACGTGCGCTGGCTCACCCTGGCTTTCTTTACCGTAAACATGGCCCATCCGGCGGCGATAGGCATCGCCCAGTTGTTGCCGCCCCTGCCATGCACCGGTACGGGTAGCCAGAGTATTAACCCCAGCTCCATAGGCGCCCGGCGCTGTACCAAACACCCTGTAGACAGCCTGTGTACCTGCATCCCGCGCCGACCGCCCAGCCACCAGCAGAACCCGCACATCGGCGACCCAGCGCGCGGCCACACCATTGGTCTCAAGCGATTCACTGCCGCGCTCACGCAGGGCATCCGGTAATACCGATAATGCCTGATCAAGAGCAGGAGCCAAATCCGGGTGGTCGGTTACTATCGTTTTTTCGGCGCCCGCCAGCGCGTAACGAGAGGCGAGATCCAGCCATTCCAGCTTGCTACCGTAAAGATCCCGGAAAAGCCCGGACGTGGTAAAGAGCACATTACGCCGAACCGGGTTATCAGTACCCGGCCCAGCCGGCAGTCGCTCCAGGCCGTTAACAATGCCCCGACTGTTCCAGACCGGACGGATACCCATGAGTTTCAGACCGAAGGCGATCATCACACCTTCGTCACGCACCGTGTCCGACGCCCAGAGAACCAACGCATCACTTTCATTACGCTGTCGGATACCGGTTTTTTCTGCTTTTGCGACCAGGTCCTCGGCTAACGACCAGGCAACTCGCGTCGGAACCAGGTCGTCAGACAAGGCATGGAAATTTCGCCCGGTGGGCAGAACCTCCGGTGTTCGTAACGGATCATTGCCCTGCCCTGGCGCCACAAAACTGCCATTGAGCGCGTTCAGCCAGCTCTTTCGTTCCGCCGCCGGCGACATTGCCAGCTTCTGTCGCCAACCCGGTTCTGGCTTGCCTGATTTGTTTGCCATTGACGTCAGCATGGTGTCCAGCATCTCAGCAGTCCAGTCCTGGCCAAACACGTGCAGCCCCAGAGGCATATAATGCTCCTGTATATCCGTCACATAGTGCCCGGCCTCGTGAACCAGCAATTCCGGCGACAGCTTATCTATCGAGACCTCGTCGGCGGAAAGCCCCATTTCATTGGCAATTTCATGCTCGATATCCTTGTCGATGTCCAGCACGGCAATTTTTTCCCGAAGCATTTCCAGCGCCCGCTCACGGGTGGGACTGTCGGGTTCGGTGGCCGACTCCCACGTCTCCACTAACTGCCTTACTTCAAGCAGATCGTCATAAAGTTCAGTGACCGCCAGGGGTGGTGTCAGATGGCTGATCATGACCCCCAGCGCCCGGCGTTTGGCCTGTATGCCCTCGCCAACACCGTCCACAATGTAGGGATAGATCAGCGGCAGGTCACCACCCAGTAAATCCGGATAATCATCCTCGGTCAGGCCCGCACGCCGTCGTGGCAGGAATTCACGGGTGGAATGCCGACCCACGTACACCAGCGCGTCGGCCTTATAGTGATCCCTCAGCCAATGGTAGAAACCCACGTATTGGTGAGTAGGCGGGAAGGTGGTATTGGCGTGAAGCAGTTCTTCATCCACCTCCCAGCCTCTTGGTGGCTGCGGCCCAATAAAGATGTTGCCGAATCGCAGGCCGGGGAAGATCAGACGATCATTCACCACCATCGACTGCCCCGGTGCTTCACCCCAGCCTTTCAACCCAGGAATACCCGTGCCGGCCAGTGAAATTCGCTGAGCGTTCAGTTCGCTTTTGTGGCCGCCTTCTTTCAGGCGTTGGGTCCACAATGTCTCATAGTTATCAAGATGGGCGAGGGCTGTTGATCGATTGGGGTGTTTTACACGCCCAATCAAATTCCGAAGATCCTTCACTCCCCGATTCAAAATACCCAGGGCCAGGTCCTGCTCACCGAGCCGGTGGGCCTGTTCGAGACGCTCATGGAGATACCCCGTAGGACCATGGACCATTTCCTGCTGCACAACGTCCGGCAGAGATTGCAGATAACGTCGGTAGGTCTCCGCGCTCATCGACGGTACCTCGCTCGCCATTTCCTTCAACGAGCGTGGGTCATCCGGCAAGCTGACGCCCCGTTGTTGAATCAGGTCAAGCAAGGCTTCCGGGCTTTCAGGTATGGGGCCGGTGTTGTAGCCTTCAGCTTTCAGCCAGGTCAGCATTTCAAACAGCGAGGCAGGAACATCCAGATTGTCAGCACCCACATTCTGGCGCCCCGGGGGATGGTTGTAATAAACAATGGCCACCCGTTTGTTGGCGTTATCTTTGGTTTGCAGCACCTGCCAGCGCTTAAGGCGCTCAGCCAGCGCGTCGACACGGTCCGGCACCGGTTGCGTCAGCGTCAGTGCAACGCCGGTCAGCGGATCAATCACCTCCGGCTCCGCCGTTGCCAGCACCATGGGCTGGCTGACGCCTTGAAGTTCCGGCATGGCCAGCTTGTAATGCACCTTGTCGGCGGGAATACCGTCGACGGAAAGCTGCCACTGATTGCGGGTTCGGGAAGCCAGCCTGAGACCCTTGATCACAGGCACGTTGAGACGGATCAGCTCTTTCGTCACCTGCCGGCGCCCCTCACCTCCACCGATGGTGAAATCCTGCAGGCTGACAATGCCCGCTAGCGTCGCTGGCTGAATCGTTTCTTCCAGGGCGCGCAGGGCATCAAGGCTGGCACCGCCCCATCGGGAGAGAATAGCGAAGCACTGAAGGTTCCGGACTTTCAGGGCTGCACAGGTATCGTCCAGCAAATCCCGGTCTCCGGGCCGGTCTCCGCTGTCAAGATCAAGAACCACGACTACCGGACCGTCGGTCAGCATCAATGCAGAAGCATCAGCGCTGGCTTCACCTTTTTGGTAATAGCGGATACTGGCACGGGGTTCGGGCTTACCGTAATCCATGTCGTGACCGGCCTTGGCCAACAGCCACCGTATCAGGCCATCAAGATGTTTCGGCGTCCGGCCCTGATAGAAAGCCCGGCCTTCCAGCCAGTCAGCCTGGCCCGGAAACATTGCCTGCCGATCTGCCAGATCATCACTGGCATCACCGCCGGCCGCTGGGGCCGCAACCAACGCCCTGAGCCCAGCATCATCCAGCGACCCCAATGGCTGGCGACCTTTGATCTGCGATAGCCTGGAAATACGCCAGTCACTGTTGATACCCAGCACCGGCAAATGCCCGCTGGCGTCATCCGCAACCACCTCTTCGATCAGGCCCGCAAGGCGATTGACCTGATCACCAAATACCGCCGCCAACACTAACGCATCTGCACTTTTGAGCAGTTCGAGCACTTGTTGATCGCTCTGGATGGCCAGTTGTCCCGGGGTTCGCAAAAACACACGGTGATCGGGGTTGCGGTCTAAAAAACGATGGGCGCCAGCGGCCATTTCCGCTGCTGAACGCTCCGAAACAATGCCCACGACGGTAGAAGCCAACAGCGACGGAGCCCAAAGCATCATCGTTATGGCCGTCAAAAAAGCCTTCAGGTATCGCATCAGCGGACGTCATCACGCACAGAGAACAACCCCGTGTTGGCAGCGGCGTATTGCTTGTAGAGCACGTTTTCCACATTGAGGCGGGCGGCCCGGTCGGTGGCAAATTCCCAGCCTGCCTTGAGGTGAATGGTGCGATTACGCATGATCTTTCTCGGAGTTGCTGGGAAATGTCAGTGACTGGCCGCGAAAAATAGCCGCCACAAGTCTCGGGGCCGAGGGGAAATAACCGTGAAAATAACTGGCAACCAGTCCGTTCTGCCAGAACACCGCCTCGCCGCCGGTGCCCGCCTGTTTGTGAGTACGGGCGGCAGGTTGCCAAGAAGTATCCAGAGTGGAGCGATGAAAGGTGTGGCCCCGCAACTCCCCCTGCTCCGCTGTCAGGCTGTGCATGCCCAGGCCCTGTAAGCGTTTGGCCATGGCCGAGCGACCGGGTACCAGGCCAAACAGCGAATGCACAACGCCCTCCTTGTCTGATAATTCTTCCGCGCAGGCCATCAGACCGCCGCACTCTGCGAGAATCGGTTTACCGGCATCATAAAACCCACGGATCGCGTCTGCCATAGCGGTATTGTTGGCCAAAGTGCTGCCGTGAAGTTCCGGGTAGCCGCCAGGGAGCCACAGGGCGTCAGCCGGCGGCAACTGCGAGTCCGCCAGTGGGGAAAAATAGTGCAGCTCAGCCCCCATTGCCAATAACAGGTCTGTGTTCGCGCGATAGATAAAGCTGAATGCCAGATCGCGGGCAATGGCAATGCGCACACCGTTCAGCAAAGCCTCTGGTTTAACAGGCTCAGCCGAGGCAATCGTGACAGCCTTCGGTAACTCACCAAGGCCGGCGGCTTCAAGCACAGCGGCCGCCGCATCAAGCTGCTGGTCGAGGTTGCCCAGCTCTGCCGGTTGCAACAGGCCCAGGTGCCGATCCGGAATATGCATGGCCTCGTTGCGAGGAATAGCACCCAGCAGGCTGATGCCTTTGGGCAAACCTTCCTTCAACATCTCGCCGTGGCGGGGGCTGCCGATCTTGTTGGCAATCACCTGGTACACTGACAGTTCCGGATCAAAACACGCCAGCCCCAACACCAGAGCACCAAAGGTTTGTGCCATGCCGCCGGCATCAATAACCGGCAGCGCAGGAATACCCAGTAGTTTCGCAAGATCTGCACTGGACGGGGCGCCATCAAATAGCCCCATCGCACCTTCGATCAGGATCAGGTCGGCATCCCGGGCGGCTTCCGCCAGACGCCAGCGGCATTCGTGTTCACCGGTCATCCAGGGGTGAAGCTGGTATACCGGCTGGCCTGATGCGACTTCAAGTATCATCGGGTCCAGATAATCCGGGCCGTGCTTGAACACTCGTACCTTGCGGCCAGCGTTCCTGTGCAGGCGGGCCAGCGCGGCCGTCACCATGGATTTACCCTGCCCGGAGGCGGGAGCGGTAATCATCACTGCCGGTATGGTTATATTCATTGGTTGGCCAGGTTCAGGGTTTCGGCCCGGAGCGCACGGGTACAAATAGTGTCGCGCCATCGGCTTCTACGGTGATAAGTTTCTGGTTATACAGCTGCTCAAGCGCAGAAGGCTCCAACATAACGCCTGCCGGCCCCCAACAGGCATCACCGTTGGTGTATAAAAGCAAAACATGGCTGCACCAGCGCGCTGCCAAATTCAGGTCGTGCAGGCACAGAAATACGGTTTTGCCGGCACCCGCCTGATCCGCGAGCAAGTTCATTACCTTGACCTGATGGTGCAGGTCCAGATGGTTGGTGGGTTCATCCAGCAGCCAGATATCCGGGTTCTGAGTCATCAGCGTGGCAATGGCGACACGTTGCCGTTCACCGCCGGACAGCGTGTTCAGCAAGCGACCCGACAAATGATCTACATCCAGTGCCGTCAGCGCCTGCTCTGCAAGAGCCTGATCTTCACCTCGCTCGCTCTCCCATGGCGACAGCCAGGGGTGACGCCCGATAAGGGCGGTTTCCATCACGGTTGCCGGGAAACTGTCCTGACGCTCCTGAAACACCAGGCCCAGTTGCCGGGCGATATCCCGGCGCTTCTGTTCGCCCAAGTCTGTGTCATTCAGCACTACCTGGCCGCTGCGGGCGGGCAGCAAACCGGCGAGTGTATGCAGCAAGGTGGTTTTACCCGCTCCGTTGGGACCAAGTACACCCCATACCTGGGCTGGCTCAACACTTAGGTTGAGAGCAAAGCCATCTGGCCTTCCCGGTACGTTAATGATCAGATCGCGGGTACTCAGCTTGCTCATCAGCGGCTCCGGTGCAGCAGGTACAGGAAAGTCGGCACACCAAGCAACGCGGTAATCACACCCACCGGCAACTGCTCCGGGGCTATCACCGTGCGTGCCAGCGTGTCCGCCAGCACCAGCAGAGCGCCACCAGCCAAGGCACTGGCTGGCAAGATAATGCGCTGGTCGTTGCCCAGAACCAGCCGGAGCATATGAGGCACAATCAGGCCGACAAATCCGATACTGCCAGCGGTGGTCACGGCGGTGGCCGTCAGCAAGCTGGCGAGAAGGTAAATCATCCATTCCAGCGGCCGCACAGCGACACCCAACGCAGCAGCCTGCAACGGTCCACGAGCCAGCACATTCAGATTACGGGCAAGGGGCATAATCAGCACCACCGCTAAAACAAGCACAGTCAGCGCCGGCCAGGGTGAACGAGCGTAAGAGACATCGCCCATCAGCCAGTACAGCATACCGGGCAGTTTGTAAGAGGGGGTGATTGCCAGCATGAGAGTAATGACAGCACCCCAACCAGCCGCAACCACCACACCAGTCAGCAGCAGGCGGGAAGGTGTCCAGCTGCCAGTGCCGTGGGCGATACCGAAGACCAGCAGGGTGGCCAGCATGGCGCCGGCAAAAGCCGAACCCGATATCAGCAGCGCACCCATGCCAGACAACATGGCCAGCAACGCCCCGACTGCAGCACCGCCGGATAACCCCAGCACGTACGGGTCGGCCAGAGGATTCCTCAGTAGCACTTGCATCAGGGCGCCCGCGACCGCCAGCAAACCACCGGTGGCAAAAGCTGCAAGAGTGCGTGGCAGGCGCAAGTCCATCAGAAGTGTGCGATTCAACGCGCTGCCTTCGCCCTGAATGGTCTGCCAGAGATCAAGCAGTGGAATGTTTACGCTGCCCAAGGCCATGGCCAGCAATACCGCGAAAAAAGCAAGGATGCCAAGAATCAACAGCGAACGGATCATCGACCACCTGCCTGCACGCTGGCGCTTGGGGCATTAACGCTCACGTGCAACATCCAGCTTTTCACAGATTAGCTCGGTCGCTTCGAGAAGCCTGGGGGTGGGCCTCGAAATCGGGGATGCAGGTACAAAAAACAGGTTGTCTCTGGCAACAGCCTTCAAACCGGAATAGTTCTTCCAAAGATCGAGCTGACCGTCACTTTTACCATCCACACTTCCTGTAAGAATAGCGTGGGGGTTAGCCTCCAGAACAACCTCTGCACTGATTCTCGGCACCAGGCGGGACATATCACCAAATACATTCACACCACCGCACAATTGGAGAACCTTGCCAATCAAATGATCATTATTGATCGTCATCAGAGGCTGCTCCCAAACCTGATAAAAAACCGGTATTGGTTCAGCACCGCGGTACTGCTCAGAGATCGCTTTAATACCTGCGCGAAAATGCGCAGCTTCCACATACCCTTCCTGTTCCGTTCCCGCCAATGTTGAGAGCCGCTCAATAACGCTGGAAACCCCTTCGAATGTCCGAGGTTCTATGGAAAACAGTGGCACACCAAGCTCCTGCAGCAGCTCGACCTGCGCAGGCGGGTTACCCGTTACCCAGGTAACCACCAGATCCGGCTTAAAGGCCAGCAGAGCTTCCAGATCTATGCGGGTGTGATTGCCAACCAAAGGCAACTTGAGCGCGGCAGGAGGGTAGTCACTGTAGTTAACAACAGCAACTACCTTGTCGCCAGCACCCGCCGCAAACATAAGCTCGGTGGCTCCGGGCGACAGCGTAACTATTCGTTTGGCCGGTTCTGGCAGGCACACTTGCGCACCCTTCTCATCTTCAGCACACACCTCTGCCCACACCATCACAGGCAGGAACAGAAGCACGCAAAACAGTGCCTTAACCGGCCAGTAAGTCATAGTTCAGCTCTCACTCAGCGGAAATCATAACGTACGGCAAGCATGCCAGTGCGGCCCGCAGCAATGTAGTTCTGAGCGGCAGATCTCCGGGCAGTTGAGTACTCTTTGTCAAGCACGTTTGTCAGAGTCAAACGCGCATTCCAGTCAGGGGCAAAATTCCAACCTGCGCGCAGATCCAAGGTCGCAAAGCCTGCCAACCGATTGGTGTTTGCAGCATCATCGTAGCGATCACCCTCTGCAATCACTGAGCCGCCAAAGACAAAGTTACTGACAGCCTTATCCAGATCAATACGCGCGGTCTGGCGTGTACGGCGTCTTAACTGTTTACCGGTTTCCCGATCTTCCGGGTCCATGTAGGTCAACGCAATAGCAGTGCGCCAGCCGTCTAACTCATAACCGGCTGAGAGTTCCGCACCGCGAATTCGTGCCTCGTCGACGTTCACAGCAGTATTAACACCGCTAATCATCCCAGAGCTGATCAAGCTCTCAATGTCCATCTGATAAACCGCCAGATCCCAGAACCAGGCTTGGTAATTTCCGCTGACTCCCAGTTCATAGTTTTCTGATTCCTCCGGTTCCAGATCGGGATTGCCCTGATATGAAAACCCAAAACCAAAGTCCGTGAACGGAAAATAGAGGTCGTTGAAAGTAGGGGCACGGAAGGCCGTACCGTAACTGGCCCGCACACGATGAGAACGATCAAACCTGTAGCCCAACGCCAACCCGCCAGTTTCCTGGATACCGTAGGCTTCATTATCATCGCTGCGCAGGCTTAGCTGAGCATCAACCGGGCCAAAATTAAGGCGTAACTGGCTGAACACGGCGGTGTTTGTCCTACTGGTTTCGTTGAAGTCTTGAGTACTGCTGACCTCGTCCTGCTGCAGCTCTGCGCCGATAACCAGTTCGTGGACACTGTAGGAGAAAGTGTTTTCCCATCGGGCCTGTTGCAGGCGCGTGTTAAACACACTTTCACTACCACCCTGGAAGCTTTCGGCTTCATCCCGTGATTCAGAGAACTGGATACCCGTTTTCCAGTTGTCGTTCAGAGGCGTCATCACTCCAAAGCCAAGGGCACGTAGCGTAAAATCAGTATTGCCGCCCTCAAACTCGGAGTTTCCCTCAGACTGCAAAAGCATAACGCTGGCTTCACCGCCGTTATCAAAATCGTGCACAACCCGGCCAAGCCCGGCTGAATTGCGAAAACCTCTGTCATCACCGTTTTCCACAATCGCAGTGCCGTCGGTTTCTTTATGAAGACCGCTCAGGCTGAAGCGCGTGTTCCCAGCCTCGCCGGAAACACCCGCGCTCACCTTCTGGGAATCAAAGTTACCAGCACCCGCCTCAACCCAGCCTCTTTGCCCCTGCTTTGGATCCAGTGTGAAAGCCTGAACAACACCGCCCATGGCATCTGCACCATAGAGCGAACTGCGAGGTCCACGCACGACCTCAACACGCTGAACAAGCTCTGACGGGAAGTACTGCCAGGAAGCGCCACCGCCGGTTGCCGAATGCAGCTTTACACCGTCAACCAGAAAAACAGTGCCGCCGTTCTTGACGCCACGGGTGTAGACGCTTGTTGATTTGCCAAAAGAGCCATTACCGACCACGTTGATGCCAGGCTGGCCGCGCAAAAGATCGGAGAAATCGGCTGGCGCTTTGGAGCGAATATCTTCTTCGTCAATCACCGTAACGGAGGCAAGGCTCTCACCGACCGTTCTGGGACCAAGGGTTGCGGTGACAACAATCGGATCTAATTGCGAAACCTGAGCTTCTTGAGCGACCGCAATTGAGAGGGGACTAAACGCAAAAGGAACTACCAGAGCTCGGGTAGCTGACAGGGACACTTTCATAAAACGCACTCACAGACTCACCACGCGCACCCGCATGGTTGATTGTTCGGTGCTACATAAGGGAGGCTAATTCCGGCGACAAGCCAGGGTGAAGCATTTCAACAGGTGGGAAAATTCCGTGAGACAGACCGGTGCTTACCCACCGCAACTGCCCTCCGCAGCGTTCGGTGTGTTTACAGGCCGGTCTCCGGACTTGTGGGTTATAATACCGATCGGCATAAGCCTTCCCATGCTCGCGCACAGTGGCATCTCTCTTCGCCGTTCACCCACTTACCGTTGCGGGGGCAGTGCCGGACTTTAACCGGCTTCCCGTTTCACTGTTATAGAGGCGATGATTCCGCCACAACAGCACCTACAAACGCGAAGAAATACTAACAATGCGTTAATGTCTGGTCAATGACTAAGCACAAATGCTGGTCGCTAGAGCCGCCTCTAGCCGTCGCCACTGACTCTCATTTCCCGCCAGACCAAACCGCAGCATTCCCGATTGCTCAAAGACTCTGACCAGCACCGCCTGGGCAGCCAGCTGGTCCGCCAAGAACTGTGGATTATCAGTGCGAACTGTCTGAAACAGTGGACTACCGCCCGTATACGTGAGCCCGGCTGCCTGTAATACCTCCCGCAACCTGTCGGCACTTCGTTGCAAACCATCGCGGCTCTGAAACTGCCAGTCAGTATCGGTCAGCGCCTGAGCCATCACATAGCGAGCTGGCCCACCAAGCGGCCAGGGGCCGAGCACTGTCCTTAAAGAGTCAGCAACTGCAAAATCAGCAAGTACCGCCCCAGCCCGTGCGCCAGCCAGACCAAAAAACTTTCCAAGCGAACGGAGAACAATCAAACCTGGCAACCCCGCTCGGGAACACAGGCTGAATGCCGGCGTAGCATCCATGAATGCCTCATCGACAACAAGCCAGCCACCCCGCTTTGTCAGCCGTTCATGCCAACGCAACAGCGTGGAGGGCGGGATTATTTCTCCGGTGGGGTTGTTGGGGTTGATCCAGACAAGTACATCCAGCCGGTCAAGCCATCGATCATCGCAACCCGAAGCGCCAGCGCCGGTCTGCTCAGGCCCTATGGGGACAACCGTATGACCAGAACGCCGCCAGCTATACCCATGTTCACGATAACCAGGTACCGGTATGCCTACACGACAGGGTTTACGCAACCCCGGCAGAGCCATAATAGCCGCCTGGCTGCCTGGTACGGGAACACAGGCTACCGATGACGATGCGCCCGACCACTCACGAACAATAGCTTCGAGCCCGTCATCAGCTTCCGGCAGTCTTTGCCATACCTCAGCCGGTATGTCAGGCACCGGCCATCCAACCGGGTTTATACCGGTGGATAGGTCAAGCCACTGGGAACGGGGAATACCCCAGCGCTCAACGGCTTCATTCAGGCGCCCACCATGTTCCAACATCATTATTGTGTCACCACAACAAAAGTAAGAATTGTAGCCACCAGAGAAATACCAAGCCAGAGCCAGACGCCATGTCGCACCAGCCTGATGGCAGACTCAATGCTTGCCGGACTCGCGTCTCGAGTACCACCAAGAATCGGGCGTTGTTTTATGCCACGCGGATAGGGCGATGGCCCACCGAGCCTGACATTCAATGCACCTGCGCCTGCCGCCATAACAGGCCCCGCATTGGGACTGTCCCATTGTGGCGCCTGGTTTCGCCAGCACCACCAGGCCAATTTGCGATCGCCCAACAGCGCATAGGTATGCGCTGTCAGCCGGGCTGGCAACCAACCCATCAGGTCATCAAGCCGTGCCGCAGCCCGGCCAAAATACAGAAACCGTGGGTTGCGATAACCCCACATGGCATCCAGGGTATTCACCATTCGGTGCATAACCACGCCAGGAATGCCCGCAACCAGGAACCAGAACAGGCTGGCAAACACCGCATCTGCTCCGTTCTCCAGCATGGACTCGGTCGCGGCAGCAGCCACGCCCTGTTCATCCAGTGCACTGGCCTGGCGACTGACAATACGGCTGACCTGATCACGAGCTCTTTCGAGGTCGCCCTCGTGTAACGGTTCAGCTACAGCTCTGCCATGCTCGGCTAGCCCACGAAGAGAAATGGCCAGCCAGAGCGCGACCGTCTGAGCCAGCATCAGCAGCAGCCCATCGAGTGCCAGAGAAACCCAGACGGCCAGACCCAACAGAGGAGCTGTCAGCAAAAGCACCGCTAAAATGCCGGTCGTCAGACCTCGAAGGGGATTTTCCGGTGAGATGTTGAGCCGCTTTTCCACAGCAGTGACCAATCGCCCGAACCCGACAACCGGGTGCATGCAGCGCGGCTCGCCAAACAGATGATCGAGGGCAAGAGCAAGCACACAGACAATGAAAGGAGTGAATAGCAACACAGGTGTTCCCGGACCAGACAGAAGGTAAAGCCGTCAAGCCTACCTCAATACGCCCAGTCGGAGTATGATCCCGCCCTATATTGTATTGAACTCATGCTCCACACTCCGTAATCAGAACCTGCTTTACGGTACATTGATGTCTGAAGGTATGTGCAATGTCATTTCCCAACAGTTGGACCACCCCTCCCCGGCAACCCGAGGCACGTTTTTTCGAGCAGGCAGCACGGCGGCAAAGTGTGCTGACCAAGCCCACCGGCTCTCTGGGCAAACTGGAAAACGTTGCCGTTCAGCTCGCCGGACTTCAGGGCACAGATACGCCGACGCTTGATCGCATCCAGATCAGTGTTTTTGTGGGTGATCACGGTATTTGTGAAGAAGGGATATCCGCATACCCCCAGGCAGTTACCGCACAGATGATTGCAAACTTTGCCAGTGGTGGCGCGGCAGTCAGTGTTCTGGCTAAATCACTGGGCGCGGAACTGGAAGTTGTAAACCTTGGCACGGTATCTGACGTCGAACCCGATTTGCCCGGCGTCATAGATGCTCGCATAGCGCCCTGTACCCGTAATTTTGTGGCCATCGACGCCATGACCACGGAGCAGGTATGCGCAGCGCTGAACCACGGCGATGCAGCCGCTCAGCGGGCATCAGATAAGGGTTGCCAACTGTTTATTGGCGGTGAAATGGGCATAGGTAACACCACCTCTGCAACCGCCGTTGCCTGCGCGCTAATGGAAAAAAATCCCATGAAACTGACAGGGCCCGGCACAGGCCTGGACATCGCCGGCGTGCGCCATAAAGCCGAAGTAATCATTCTGGCGATTCAGCGCCACGATAACGACGATGATGGTCAGGATGCGATGGCCGTGCTCAAAGCCTTTGGCGGCTTTGAAATTGCAGCTTTGGCGGGCGCCATTGCCGGTTGTGCCGCACGATCCATTCCGGTGTTGATCGATGGATATATTGTCTCTGTCGCTGCGCTGATTGCAGTCCGCCAGCAACCGGATATCCGCCCCTGGCTGCTGTTCGCCCACCGCTCTGCCGAGCCAGGCCACCAGGCCATTCTGGCGGCACTGAATGCAGAGCCACTGCTTGATCTCGGGATGCGTCTTGGCGAAGGTAGCGGTGCTGCCGTAGCCGTTCCTTTGCTGCGGATTGCTTGTGAGCTTCACAATGGCATGGCCAGTTTTACGGACGCCGGCGTCAGCAATAAAGAGGGAAGCCATGATGGCTGACAACACAACGATGTTTGATCTCATCCGCCACGGCGAGCCCGAGGGCGGGCCGATGTACCGTGGCAGCAAAGACGATCCGCTGAGTGACACAGGCTGGCAGCAAATGCGAGATGCCATTACCGAAGCCGACCACTGGGACGCAATCGTTACCTCACCCATGCTGCGCTGCGCTCACTTTGCCCGGGAACTGGCAGATCGCTACCAGGTTCCCCTGCACAGGGATGACCGCCTGCGGGAAATCAACTTCGGAGAGTGGGAAGGGCGCACCGCTGATGAGGTGATGGCGAGCAATGGTGAAAAACTCAGCCAGTTCTGGGCTGACCCGGTATCCAACACACCTCCGGGTGGCGAGTCTGCCACGGACTTCAACCACCGCGTTGTTGAGAGCTGGCGCCACTGGCAACAGGAGCTTGCGGGCCAGAATGTACTGATCGTTTGCCACGGAGGCGTCATAAGAATGGTCGTTGCTGACGCCATGAACATCCCGTTGAAACACGCATTCTCCAGCCTGACTACACCCTATGCCTGTCGCAGCAGAGTTCAGGTCGATACGTCAACCCACGGGCGGTTTCAGAGCCTTGTAGCGCATGGGGCATTTAAGACTTTAAAACCATAGGCAGTCCCGCGACGCTCATTACCACCTTGTCGCTCCGCGCTGCCAGCGCCTGATTCAGCCATCCCAGCTCATCAGCAAAGCGGCGGGTAAGCGGATCCATTCCGATAATGCCCAACCCGACTTCGTTGCTGACAATCACCAGCTCGCCCGGGTAATGACTTACCTGAGTTAAAAACGCTTCCCGCTCTTGCGCAAACGTGATTTCACCCGCATGCAGCAAATTACTCAGCCACAGGCTCATGCAGTCAACCAGAAGGCAGGGCGCGCTCTGGGTAAGAGCATAACCGGCAAGCACCTGAGCCAGAGCCAGGGGCTCTTCTTCCAGACCCCAGGCTGTCGGGCGCTGTTGCTGGTGGCGCTGAATACGCGCCCGCATCTCATCATCGCCTGCCATTGCTGTGGCGAGGTACACCACCGAATTATTTGTGCCGGATGCCAAACGCTCCGCAAGCGCGGTTTTACCGGAACGAATGCCGCCAAGAACCAGAATATGCATGTTTAGGTATTTCTCTGAGAGCTTGGCAAGCATGCTAACCGGCTGATACACCGCAAAGCAAAAAAGCCCTGCAAGCGGGGCTAGGTCGGAGGCGGAGAGATCGCCAGAAGAAATAATCAGAACTTAACGCGCCCACCTCTCATAGCAATGTTGATGTCACCGTACGTAACCGCCATGTTCACCTGGAAAATCTGTACAGATTGCGGGGCCGGTTTTCAACGATATAGCCTTTTGGCTCAGGCTCCGCCGCCCAACCTGAGGTTTCTGCTATAGTTTTGCGAAGGCACTATTCATTCCACTCGGGAGACAGCATGCAGGCTGAACTGATCGACATCCGTAACCACCTTATCCAGCATGCCCCGTTTTATGACATGCCGGAGGAGTTGGTCAATCAGCTCACCGCCAGTATTGAAATCAGTTATGTGCGAGCGGGAACCCAGATAACGGAAACCGGGCAAATCAGCACACGCATGTATTATGTCCGCAGCGGTGCTGTAGAAATTTTCCGCCGTTCCGGCGAGCTCTATAACCGCATCGGTGAAGGTGGAATTTTCGGCCAGTTTGGCCTGTTGATGCGAGGCCAGGTAAGGTTTCCAGCCAGGGCGCTGGAAGACAGCCTGCTGTATCGCATTCCGGCCGAAACCTTTCATCACCTGTTTGAAAACGACGAGAACTTTGCGGACTTTGTTGAGATAGAAGATCGCAGCCGTTTGCGCTCTGCAGTCTCTCGCCGGGAAAAATCCAACACCCTGATGACATCCCGCGTTAGCCGCCTGATTTCCCGGAAAACAGTCTCGGCACCTACGACCGTGCGATTACAGGAAGCCGCACGCATCATGACAGATAACGGCGTATCCGCTCTATTGCTGATGGGCGGCGAAGGCGACAGTGAGCGCCTTACAGGCATTATCACCGACCGTGACCTGCGCACCCGGGCAGTGACCGAAGCGCTGCCCTCAGAAACGCCCATCAGCGAAATCATGACCGAAGGGCTGATCACCATACGTGCCAGCAGCTACATCTTCGAAGCCATGCTTACCATGCTGCATAACAATGTGCACCACCTTCCGGTGATGGACGGCCATGAAGTCCGGGGCGTAATCGCGCTTGCAGACATTGTGCGGTATGAAAGCCAGAGCAGCCTGTACCTGGTGAGCAATATCTTCCATCAGCAGCATGTAAGAGGTCTGAAGAAGATCAGCCTCGGTGTCCGCGACAGCTTTGTGCGCATGGTCAATGAAGACGCAAATTCACACATGATTGGCAGCGCCATGGCCGGCATTGGCCGCAGCTTTACCCAACGCCTGCTGGAACTGGGAGAAGAAGAACTGGGTCCGCCGCCAGTGCCCTACTGTTTCATGGCTATGGGCTCCATGGCGCGGGACGAGCAACTGGTGGTAACAGACCAGGACAACGCCATGATTCTGGACAACAGTTTTGTGCCGGAAGAGCACGATGAATACTTTTTGGCGTTGGCGAAGTTTGTGTCCGACGGCCTGGCAGAATGTGGCTACACCTACTGCACCGGTGACATCATGGCCACCAACCCGAAATGGCGCCAACCATTAAAGGTTTGGCGAGGTTACTTTACCGACTGGATTGAAAACCCGAAGGCGGAATCTCTTCTGAACAGCAATATCTTCTTTGATCTGGACGGCATATTCGGCCGCACAGAATTTGCGGAAGAGCTCAAAACCCTGATCACAGAAAAAGCCAGCAACAGCCAGCTATTTCTGACGTTGATGGCGCGCAATGCGCTTAACCGGACGCCCCCTCTCGGCTTCTTCCGCACCTTTGTGCTTGAGGAAGACGGCAAGCATCAAAAAACGTTCAATCTGAAACGCCGGGGTACAGCCCCGCTGTCTGATCTGATCCGGATTCACGCGCTGGCCTGCGGCTCGCGGGCACAGAACTCTCTTGAGCGCTTGAAGAGCATTGGTGAGACCAAGCTTATCCTTGAAGACGACTTGAGCAACCTGAGAGATGCGCTGGAATTCATTTCCATTGTGCGTATCCGCCACCAGGCGCTGACTCTTGAGGCTGGAGGAGAGCCGGATAACAACGTGCGGCCAGAGGACTTGTCGCCGTTTGAACGCAGCCATCTAAAGGACGCTTTCCAGGTTGTCAGCAACGCCCAAAAGTTTTTGAGGTTTCGTTATACCTCGCAGGCGACCCGGCATGTCTGAGACCCCATTCATGCTCGACGATGCCAAACGCTTGCCTTGGCCGGAGCAATACGAGGCGCTGGCAAACAGTGCCAAAGCGCCCGTATTGAAAGCCTTTTACGAAGCCGGCTGCGCCTCACCGGATACACCTGTGTCCGAGGTTCCCATGGTGGCACTGGACTTTGAGACGACCGGTTTGGAGGCGGATGAGCATTCTATTGTGAGTATCGGGCTGGTGCCCTTTACTCTCGATGCCATTCAGCTTAGCCACGCAAGGCACTGGGTCGTGCGCCCAAAGCTGCCGCTGCACCAGATGTCGGTCACCTTCCATGGCATCACCCACGCCGACATATACAACGCTCCGGACCTGTCAGAAATACTTGAGGAGGTCTTCGCCAGCCTGAATGGCCGCATTCCGGTGGTACACTTCAGGCATATTGAGCGGCCTTTCCTGAATGTGGCGCTGCAATATCGTCTTGATGAAGGTATTCGCTTTCCGGTCGTCGACACCATGGCCATTGAGGCGCACTTGCACCCGGACCGACAGCCTTCCTTTTTGAAACGCCTGGTGGGGGAGAAACCGCTGTCCATCCGCCTCGCAGACAGCAGAACGCGCTACGGACTGCCACACTACGCGGCCCATAACGCTCTGATTGATGCCATTGCCACTGCGGAGCTGCTGCAGGCCCAGATACAGCATCATTTCAGCCCGCAAACACCCATTGGTGATCTTTGGCTTTGAGGCAAAAGTCTACTCTTCCAAGCATTACTGCGATGCCCTCACTTCTGCAATCCAGTCGCCGTAACCGGCGCCAGCCATTTCTTCCAACGAGACAAAGTTCAGCGCGGCTGAGTTCATGCAGTAACGCAAGCCTGTAGGGGCCGGGCCATCGTTGAATACGTGCCCGAGATGCGAATCGGCAAAGCGGCTGCGAATCTCGATGCGCTTCATGAAGAAACCGTTGTCTTCCTTCTCTACAACCATGTCCGGGCTCAGCGGGCGTGTAAAGCTCGGCCAGCCGGTTCCGGACTTGTACTTGTCACGGGAGGAAAACAGCGGCTCACCTGATACAACATCCACGTATATTCCCGGCTGCTTGTTATCCCAATACGGATTGCTGAACGCCCGTTCTGTGCCGTCATTCTGGGTTATTTCATACTGCGTACTGGTCAGACGCTGCTTCAGGGTCTCTGAATCCGGCTTGACGAACGTTTGCGGATCAAAGCCTTTCATCCCGGCGCTTTTTTCAGCAGTCTTTTCAGCACTTTTTTCAGCATTGGTCTCTGGCTTGAACTGACTGAAGTCCAGCTCATAGTCTTTTCCATACACGTCTTCGATAAACTGATACCGGCCTGAGTTGAAGGTATAAACGTTATAGCGCACCGGATTCTTTTTGTAATAATCCTGGTGATACTTCTCAGCCGCATAAAAGGTCTTCAGCGGCGTAATTTCGATTACCACCGGGTTCTTGTAAACACCTGATGCCTGCAGCTCTTGTTTAGCGGTTTCTGCCAAACGTTTCTGTTCGGCGTTGTGGTAGAAAATCGCCGGACGATACTGTTGCCCGCGGTCGACAAACTGACCCTTGGCATCCGTCGGGTTCATCATTCTCCAAAGGCCTTGCAGCAAACCCTCATAGGTAATCACTTCAGGGTCGTAGTAAACCTGCACCGCCTCGGTGTGCCCGGTACGGCCCGAAGCAACCTGCTGATAGGTCGGATTGAGCTCATCTCCGCCTGCGTAGCCAGAAACGGCCTCGATTACACCGGGGATCTTCTCGTAACCGGCTTCAACGCACCAGAAGCAACCACCGGCAAGGGTAGCGACCTTCAGGCCCGGATCTGACGGCGCGTATTCGTTGGCATTGGCCGTCGCCTTTTCAGCTGTGGCAACGGCGGCGTAGAAGGCACCGGTGACCGCTATGAGCAACGCGGTGACCATAGCGAGTATTTTTCGGTTCATAACAACTCTCCTGCGAGTAATATCGTAAGCCATCCTATCGCCGTGACTTCACCAAAACGTTCCTTAATTCTTACGAATCTATAACGCTGTGGATTCTTTTGCCGTTGCATCAACCAGCGGTAACCAGAAACGGAACGCTGCGCCGGCCCCGGGCTGGCTTTCTACGGAGACCCGTCCCTGCTGCAATTCTGCCATCCGGCGCGCGATAGCAAGGCCCAGCCCGGCATGTCCGCTGCGGATGGCACCCGGCGCCTGATAAAACGGATCAAATACATGATCAATATCTTGCGGGCTGATACCTTCTCCGGCGTCCAGAACACAGATTTCAACGCCTTTGTTGTCCACCGTAACGCTCAGTTTTACCTCGGCGCCCTCAGGTGAGTGATCAACAGCGTTACCAATCAGGTTGTCCAGCACCCGCTCGGTCATGGCGATATCTGCAAGCACCATCGCCGGCCGAGCCGTGGTAATGCTCAGGACAACGCCCACCTGTTCTGCCTTCGGCCTATGCTTTTGCACCACATCGTGCAGCAGTTCCGCTGGCATGAACGGCTCCATAAAGGGCTGTCGCTCACGGGCGTCCAGGGCCGCCAATTCAAACAGCTCGTCAACCAGCTTGCTGAGGCGAAGGGTCTCGGCCAGTGCCACATTCAGAAAACGCCGGCGTTCGTCGGGATTCAGCTCCTGCTGTTTCATCCCCAGCGTTTCCAGGTAGCCCTGAATGGACGCCAGCGGTGTGCGCAAATCGTGTGATACCTGAGCCACCAACTGCCTGCGTTGGTGATCTTTGTCCTTCAATAACTCCAGTTGGCCGGCTATGCGGGTGGCCATCTGATCAAATCGGGTTGTCAGATAGTCCACATCGTCTCCGGGAACACCGGCTCCGCCTGCGGAGCCAGTGCTTGTGCCATCTTGTGCCCCGGCTTCAAAAGCCTCCACTTGAGCCGTTAACCGGGACAGTCTCCGCGTCAGCAACCGGAAAAACACAAGGCCCGCCATCAGCCCCACAAACAGGCTGATGGCCAAAGCGCCGCCGCCCATCTGCAACAGGCGTTCACTGTGCACCATGCTTTCGGCAAAATCGTACTCCTCGCCTCTGAGCACAACATACAGATAGCCCGTGGGATTCTCTGCGTTGGGTACCGGCGTTACAGAGAACACTTTGCGGCGATCATGACTGCGCGGATCGTCGCCCGGCAAAGGATAGGCATCGGGGTTTTCCAGCAGCCTGTGAACCGGCTCCAGGGATACTTGCTTACGCTTGATTTTGGCTGGATCGGCGGAATAGGAAAGAATACGCCCTTCCTGATCCAGCAGATAAATCTCAATGCTGGGGTTGATGCTCATGTAGAGATCAAACAGGCGCTCCAGCTCGCTGTGGTTAATCCTGCCATCGATAACCAGATTGCGATCGGAAACCAAATGACTGGCCAGGTCACGATTAAGCGCCTGGTTCACCGCCGCGCTGTATTCGCGCACGGAGTAGAGACTCAGCACGGTAAACAGCCCGCCAACAATCACCAGCAACAGGAACAGGCCAAGAGCCAGGCGCGCATACAGGGTTTGAAACAGGGATCGGGTCCGGGGTCGGGTCATGGTTCAGTCCAGAAACCGGTAACCGACGCCCCACACCGTTTGCACGTAACGGGGCTCGGCCGGATTGGTTTCAATCTTGTTGCGTAAACGGTTGATGTGGGTGTTCACGGTGTGCTCGTAGCCATCGTGATTGTACCCCCATACGGCGTCCAGCAACTGCGCGCGGCTAAATACGCGCCCGCGATGGCAGGCAAAGTGCCAGAGCAGATCGAACTCACGGGCTGTGAGCTCCGCTTCGCTGTCGTGAACAAACACCCGGCGTCGCACAGGGTCTATTCGGAGCCCGTCCACTTCCACGTCCTCAGCTTTCGCCTGTTCAGAACTGCGTGAAGAAAGCGCATCCACCCGGCGGAACAGGGCTTTGATGCGGGCAGCGAGTTCCGCCACGCTGAACGGTTTGGTCAGGTAGTCATCTGCGCCCATTTCCAGGCCAAGCACCCGGTCCAGCTCGGTGCTTTTTGCGGTCAGCATCAGCACCGGAACATAACCCGGGACCGCACGGATTTCCCGGCACACCGAAAGCCCATCGAGCCCCGGCAGCATCAGATCGAGAACAACCAGATCTATACCGCCCTTTTTAAACCGCTCAAGGCCGTCGTCCCCACGGTCTACCAGAACCGGCTGCATGCCAAGATCCTTGATCTGCATGCTGACCAGCTCGCCAATCCCGGGGTTGTCCTCAATAATCAGTACCGTTCGTGTCATGGTGCTCCGGCTCGTTTGTCCGGGCTGTGTGAACAGCCCATCTGCTGTGTTTCCTTTTCTGCAGTCTAACGCGAAAACTTCACGAATCTGTCACACGGACCTCGATGGAAGCTGCCCTCGGGATAACGAAAACTGACACCTCTTTACAAAAAAACCCGGAAGGCATCACTGCCTTCCGGGTTTTCTGTTTGCCTGTGTGATTACGCTAGCAGGTTGTAAACAAACACAATCACCACTGCCACAGGAGACACATAGCGCAGCAGAATCAGCCACAAGGCGAACGCACCGCGGCTCAGGTTCACGTCAGCTTTCAGGGATTCCTTGGCAACAAACCAGCCCACAAAGATCGCCGTCAACAAGCCGGACAAGGGCAACAGGATATTGGCCGTAAAGAAGTCCAACAGGTCGAAAATCGTCTTGCCTTCAAATCGCGCGAACATATCGAGGGGCGCAAAATCCGCCCATACGTTCAGCGACAGAATAGACGCAATGCCCAGAAGCCAGCACAACACGCCAACCACAACGGCACTGCCCACGCGCTCCATGTTGGTGTTTTCTTCCACCCACTCAACCACGGGCTCCAGCAGAGAGATGCCTGATGTCCAGGCGGCGAATAGCAACAATACAAAGAACAGCGTGCCAAACAGGCCACCCATGGGCATGTTTCCGAACGCCAGTGGCAAGGTCTGGAAAATCAGACCGGGGCCAGCACTGGCCTCAAGACCGTTGGCAAAAACCACCGGGAAAATTGCCAGCCCGGCAAGCAAAGCAACAACGGTATCCATTAACGCAATGCTCACCGCCGTGCGCCCCACAGGCACATCACGCCCAAGGTAGGAGCCATACGCCATCATGATAGCCATACCCAGGCTGAGCGTGAAAAACGCATGGCCCAGGGCAATCAGCACGCCGTTGATGGTCAGTGCCCCAAAGTTTGGCGTAAACAGAAAGCTTGCGGCCTCACCGAAGTGACCTGTGGTGGTGGCGTAGCCCACCGCAATAAGCAGCAGCACAAAAAGCGCCGGCATCAGAATTGTGACTGCGCGCTCAAGGCCGCCTTTCAGACCCCGGGATACTACCAGTATCACCAACGCCATAAACAGAGTGTGCCACGCCAGCAGCTGTTTGGGACTGGCCAGCAAACTACTGAACAATTCACCAATGGAGTCTGCGGTGCCATTGGTGAAATCACCCATGGCCGCATGGCCGATGTAAGAAGCAGCCCAACCACCTATAACCGAATAGAACGAAAGAATCGCAAAGGCCGCGATCATGCCGATAACAGCAGAAATACGCCACGCAGGCGAGCTGAGGTTGCGCTCGGCAACCAGACGCATACTGCCAATCGGGTTGTGGCGACCACTACGGCCCACGAATATTTCAGCCATCATGATGGGGATACCGATAACAGCAATACACAGCAGGTAAACCAGAACGAAGGCGCCGCCCCCATTCTCACCTGTGACATAAGGAAATTTCCATATGTTCCCGAGGCCAACGGCAGAACCGGTTGCTGCGAGAATGAACGCGAAACGGGAAGACCAGAGGCCGCGAGAGGCCCCTGTGTCGTTACCCGAAGCCGGGTTGAGCTGAGTCATTTCATCTTCCTGTGCTTTTGGCTAAGAAGTCGTCAAAGAGAGCCGGCGTGATTACCCCCCGCGGTTGGGGGGCGATTCTGCCAACACCGGTTCCGGGATGCCAGTTCCGACCAGCCGGGCCCGGGGATGCAGGCGTGCATTGATCCAAAGTGACAGGGCGATAATGCCCCCACCGACCGCAAGCCTAAGCATATCCGCGTCCCGATTCCAGATGAGCAGGTTCACCAGCAATCCGGCGGGTACGAGAGCGTTGTTCATGATAGCGAGTGTGCCGGCATCTACACGGCAGGCTCCGCGATTCCAGAGGAACAGGCCAAGCCCGGAAGCGGCAAGCCCCAGCCATGTCAGAATGCCCCATTGCAATGCTGTACTGGGCAAGCGCTCAGCGTTGCCGAACACCATGAACGATGGCAACGCAATTATCAGCGCGCCGATAAAGAAGTAACCAAAGGTGCGGTACGCGGGAATATCAACCGGGAAGCGCTGCATAACATGCTTGTAGCCCACCTGGCCCGCTGCGAATGTGAAGTTCGCAACCTGCAACAACAGGAAGCCGGTAATAAAGTCTTCGCTAAGGCCGTCATAGCGGATTACACCAGCACCGAACGTCGCTATTGCAGCCGCAACCAGAGCGACAGGGGAGAACCGGCGAGACAGGGCGTCGTCAAGAAGCGTCACGTAAAGTGGCGTGAATATGGTGAACAACAGCACTTCGGGGACCGTCAGATAACTGAACGAGCGGTACAGGCACAGATAGGTGATGCCAAACTGCAGCATACCTGTTACCAGTACACCCAGTTTCAGCCCTCCCGGCACGCCTCGCCAGCGGGTAAACGGCAGGAATATCAACGTTGCCAGTAACACACGGCTGAGCACCGCAAAATCGCTGTCTACCTGGCCGGCAAGAAACTCGCCAATCAGGCTGAAGGAAAAAGCCCAGAGTACCGTGACGAAAACCAGGAGTCCCATAATGCGTGCGTCCGTATGAATTTGCGGGCGCTTACTTTAACGGGTTTCAAGGCCATTTTCAGCGCCTTTTCACGGCAAACCCCTATGATATGCATCGTGAAGATCAAGTAAAATGTGCACCCCGCGAATCCTGCCCTTGATGACTATCCGCTCAGGCCCTTCGGAACAGCACCCTATGGATGACATACATCAGCCACTGCCAGAAGTTCGCAAGCCTCTCGTCTCGCGGACACTGACTGAATGGAAGACTCTGGCGATACTCGGCGGGCCGATTCTGATTGCACAGATTGCCCAGATGGCCAACGGCGTTATCGATACCGTCATGGCCGGCCATGCCAGCGCTGAAGACCTGGCCGGTGTGGGAATTGGCAGCAGCCTCTGGATGCCGTTGTTCCTGTTTTTTATGGGCATGCTCGGAGCACTGCAGCCGATTATTTCCGGTTACAACGGCGCCCGCACGCCGGAAAAAATAATGCCAGCTACCTGGCAAGGCTTATACATCGCCGGTGTTGGTTCTATTGTCATGATCCTGTTGCTGACAAACGTGCACCCGATTCTGGAAGGGCTGAATCTCGAGGCCACTACCGCAAGCATAACCCAGGGCTACCTGAACGCTTTTGCATGGGGCATTCCTGCCCTGCTGCTGATGACTGCTCTTCGCGGGCTGACGGATGGGCTGGGGCACACCCGCGTGATTATGGCGTTCTCGGTGCTGAGCGCCCTGATTAACCTGCCCCTGAATTATATATTCATTTACGGCAAGCTCGGGCTGCCTGCCATGGGCGGCATTGGCTGTGGCTGGGCAACTTCGATTTCCAACGGGGTCGCCGCAATAGCGCTGCTGACCTACCTGAACCGGAGCCAGCTCTACAAAAAATTCCACCTGATTGCAGACTGGACAAAGCCCAATGCCACCCTGATTCGCTACATCCTGAGCATTGGCATACCTATCGGATTCACGATTTTTGTAGAAGCCAGCGTGTTCTCCGTGATCGCGCTGTTTCTCGCACCATTGGGACCTATTGTTGTCGCAGGGCACCAGATTGCACTGAACGTGGTGTCTCTGCTGTTCATGCTGCCGCTGAGTATTGGCATGGCGCTGACATTGAGAGTCAGTTTTCTTATCGGAGCAGGCGCGCCAGATACAGCCCGTCTGATTTCCCGCAGCTCTCTGATTCTTGCAGCTTCTACGGCTCTGGTTTTCGCCATTACCCTGTTTGTTTTCTCACAGGGCATCGCGGCCCTCTACACCGGCGATGCGGATGTTCAGACGGTGACCATTCGATTGTTGATGTTTGCGGCAATCTTCCAGGTGGCAGACGTTATCCAGGTGACCTGCATCAGCGCCCTGAGAGGCTACAAGGATACGGGCATCCCCTTGCTGATCATGCTGTTCTCATTCTGGGGTGTGGGGTTACCGCTGGGCTATATTCTGACGTTTACCGATGTAATTGCTCCGGCTATGGGAGCTGCAGGATTCTGGATAGGGCTGACCGGGGGGCTGGCATCAGCAAGTGTATTGCTGGGATGGAGGCTGTTTCGATATCGCCCGAAAACCAGCGGGCACCTAACTGGCTAACTCGGGACGGCCAACAGACAACTCCGCTTCGGCCGCTAGCATGCTATTCGAAAACACGATCCTGTCTCGGCCAGCTTCCTTGGCCTCATAGAGAGCCGTATCCGCCCGCTCCAGCCAACTCTCAACGCTTTCACCGGGCTTAAGCAGCGCGACGCCGAACGATGCGCTGATCGCGCCTCCCGGATGCCTGATCTTTTTCCGCAAGGTATGCTGGAGATTATTCATCACCGCTGTGAGACCCGCTCCGTCAACACCTGGCAGCAAGAGCACAAACTCTTCACCACCGTAGCGAAAAAGCTGATCAGATTTGCGCGTGCTGTGCAAAATCAGTGTTGCCAGATCAATGAGCACTCCATCGCCTACGCCATGGCCATACTCATCGTTGACCTTCTTGAAGTGATCAATATCGAGCATCACCAACGCATAAGACAAGCCAGTGCGCCCAGCATGGGCTGACGCCAGATTGAGCTCCTCGTCCATGGACCGGCGGTTTTTCACGCCGGTCAGGGGGTCAATGGTCGCCAAATGTTCCAAGCTATGGCGCTGAATGTCGTTACGTTGCGCAAAAACAAAGGCCGCCGCACTGACCACCACTGCAGTTGCAGTAAAGGTCCACATCTGTACATCAGATTGAAAAACATCGCCCAGACCTATCATGGCCAAAATCGAGGCAAGGTTGAGAAATCCGGCAATACGCGGGCTGACCAGAAAAAACGTAGTGACCAGGCAAGGATACAGCCAGAACAACCCTACCTCGCCTACAACCGCTGCCACCATAACAGCGCCAAAGCACGCAACGATGGCCAGAACCATACCACTACGGCGTGTATCTCCGGTTACCCAAGCGTAAATCATTCCACCCGATATGCTCAGCAGAATCGCTGTGTCTATGCCCCCGGCAACAAGCTCACCCTGCAAAAAGCGCATGACCGCAAATGGGGTGATCCCCAGCAATGCACTGGCACCCAAAAGAGTAATGATCGACAACCGAAAATCGGTTTTGAGACGCTCTAGCATGCCTGTCATTTTCCCGCCAAGCAGAAGTTACTACTGAAGCATAATTCAGTGCGGCACAATAAGCGCCACATCCTACGTTTTTTAACAAAATACCGCTGAAAAGTCATAAAAAAGGCGAGCTTTCGGTGATTTTGATGCATGGGCCGGTAGCTCTGACAAATCAAATACCTTTACTATAGTCTAGTCGCTACTGTGTTCAAACCCGACATGCCTTACAAGGAATCATCAGGATTTTGAGTCACCTCGTCCGAATAGCCCCCGGCGCATTAACCATAGGCCACCCGTTGCCATGGGACGTTTATGACGCCGACGGCAACGTTCTGCTATGTCAGGGATACGTGATCCAGACAGATTCACAGTTAGAACAGCTTTTTGAGCGTGGTCGTTTCAAGCCGCGGGTTATTGAGGTACCGCAGAAAGATACCGAGACGTCTGGCAATGAAGCGGAATGCAACCCGTTTGCCCACTACCCGGATTACCTTCACTCGCTTGAAAAAACTCTCGCAATGATCGCCAGTGGCAAACCGGAAGCCCGCAAACACCTGCAGGACCTCGCGCATGCTATAGAGCAAGCCTGCATACGCGCGCCGGACTCCAGTCTCGCACTGATACATCTGTACTCGATCGGGCCGACCATCCACGAACAGATCATTTTTTACGCCATTCTCTGCCAGCTTATCGCCCGGCAATTCGGGCTCGATGAGCAACGTATCCCGTTATTGACAGAAGCCGCCTTGAGCGCAAACCTCGCCCTGGTTCCTGTTGCCGACAAGCTCAATGCCTTCAACAAGATACTCAGCGAGGAGCAGAGAAGCGTTATTCGCAAGCACCCACAACGGAGCATCCGCGCACTGAAGGCTGTGGGTATTGATAACGAGCTATTGTTTACCATCATCGCGCAGCACCATGAGCAGGCAGACGGCAGCGGTTATCCGGAAGGACTGAGCGGCGCAGATATCCGGCCTGAGGCGGAAATCCTCGCACTGGCCGAACGCTATGTCGCCATGATCACAAAACGTGCCTATCGCCAGCGAATGAACGTAACCGCTGCGCGCAAACTGATCGCCAATCTCGCAGACGGCACCTTCCGGCCGGCCCTGACAAAAGCCCTGCTCCAGATTCTGGGGGAATATCCACCTGGAACCCTGGTGCGACTCGAAAACAACGAGGTTGGCGTCATAACGGGCAGACCAATACGCGCCCGCGGACCGTTTGTTCAGGTTGTTTTCGATCCCTCGGGCAACAACTACGACACCCGCCAGGAACGTGACACCAGCGAGCCAGTCTACAATATCCGGGCTCTGGAAGAGCCAGACATCATGCCATCCATGAACTTCAGCCGGATCTGGGGCTTTCCGGACTGATCCGGTGAACCCTTCAGCTAAGGCCCAAGCTCTGACGTGCCTTGATCGTTCAGCAGGGGCAATCGCTCACCGGCTTCGGAATCAGCAAGGTGGCCTCTGTAGAATACGGTTGGTCAGTCGTCAGCGCTTGTATGCTTCGAAAGCTCGAGTCCGCATCCGATGCGGGCAAGTTCAGCAAGCACAGCCGTGCGCGTTACGATGCCGATGAGTTTTCCGTGTTCAACAACAGGGTACACTTTCGGCTTGCCGGAGCCGAGCTGCTGCGCAAGGTCGACAATCGCCATGCCCGGTGAAATCGGCAAAGGTTCGCGGAACATCACATCGTCCACAACCGGATCTCCCTCACAGTGATAGTTGCTTACCAGCAGCGCATGAATGCAATCCTGCTCGGAAACAAAACCCAGCAAATGGCGGTTCGCATCGACCACCGGCAGCCCGGAGATATGATTCTCCAGAAGCGCCTTGACCACGCGGGTCAGCGGTGTTCCGCACCGGATGGGTTCAATGTGGTTTGACATAATATCGGAAACTCTGAGCGCACCCATGAATAACTCCTCGCATTGCTGGTTAACCCGACTGCACCAGCCGGGCGCGAATCCTGTCCTTTAAACATAGGCAATAGACACTAAATCCTCCAACTTTCACCTCTTTCCAGTTTACACATGGCAATAACTGACTAAACTCAATCAGTTATACCCTCACGGGTAAAATCAAATCATGGCACAAAACGAGGGAAACCCCATGGAAGCCATCTCAAACATTTTTAGTGCAATCAACGGGCTGGTCTGGGGGCCACCCATGCTCATACTCATTCTTGGTGCCGGGCTGTTCCTGAGCCTCGGCCTGAAGCTTATGCCTATACTCAAAATTGGCGCTGGTTTCCGTCTATTGTGGAGTGGCCGCAGCGCCGGAGGCGCGGAGGCAGACGGTGAAATCCCACCGTTCCAGGCGCTCATGACCGCCCTGTCTGCAACCGTCGGAACAGGCAATATTGCAGGCGTTGCGACCGCTGTTTTCCTCGGGGGGCCAGGCGCCCTGTTCTGGATGTGGCTTACCGCCCTCGTGGGCATGGCCACAAAGTACTCGGAAGCCGTTCTTGCCGTGCGTTTCCGAGAGGTGGATGAGCGTGGCGCCCATGTTGGCGGGCCCATGTATTACATTCGCAACGGCCTTGGCAAAAAATGGGCCTGGATGGGCGTGTTGTTCGCCATCTTTGCGGCAATAGCCGGCTTCGGTATTGGCAATACGGTGCAGGCCAACTCGGTTGCAGATGTAATGGAAACGACCTTCGGCCTGCCGCACTGGATCAGCGGCATTATTCTGATGGTGCTGGTTGGCATGGTACTGATTGGCGGTATCAAGCGTATCGGGCGGGTAGCCAGTGCTCTTGTTCCCTTTATGGCGCTTTCGTATCTGGTCGCAGGCCTGGTTGTCCTGTCCATTAATTACACAGAGATTCCTGCCGCCTTTTCCATGATCTTCAAGCATGCTTTCAGCCCGACAGCCGCAGAAGGCGGATTTGCCGGTGCCGCAGTGTGGGCAGCTATCCGGTTTGGTGTAGCACGGGGTATCTTTTCCAATGAGGCCGGTCTGGGCTCGGCGCCTATCGCTCATGCCGCGGCGCAAACCAAAGAGCCGGTCCGTCAGGGCATGGTGGCCATGCTGGGAACATTTTTAGACACCATTATCATATGTTCGATCACCGGCCTGGTGATCATCACCTCTGGCGCGTGGACATCCGGCGAATCCGGTGCCTCGCTCACCTCCATGGCGTTCTCTCAGGCACTTCCGGGGGTTGGTGATTATATCGTGGCCATTTCTCTTGCGGTTTTTGCCTTTACCACGCTGCTTGGCTGGTCGTTCTACGGTGAGCGTAGCGTCGAATTTCTGTTCGGAGTGAAGGCGATAGTGCCATACCGGATTGCCTGGGTTCTTGCCATTCCCCTTGGTGCAACCGTAAACCTGGGTCTGATCTGGCTGATAGCCGACACGCTGAACGCCATGATGGCACTGCCCAACCTGATCGCCCTTCTGTTGCTCAGCCCGGTAGTGTTCAAGCTGACCAAAGAGTATTTCGAGAAAGAAAGGGCTGCGGGTCGTTAACAGTGCTCTGATACGACTGTCATTGTAGCGGCTGGCAAATGCGGCAGTGCAAGATGAGATGAGTCAACTGACTCTTGCAATACCGTCATCCGGCACCAAAGATTCTCGTATACACTCAATAAATGGATCCGGCAGGCATGCCTGCCGGCATCTCGAACCGCGCTATCATAAGCAGCATCAAAGGAGAGCGAGCATGAGCTTACGTCTAGGCGATACCGCACCAGATTTCGAACAGGATTCCAGTGAGGGCAAGATTTCATTCCACGAATGGTTAGGTAATGGCTGGGGTGTGCTGTTCTCTCACCCGGCAGACTTTACTCCGGTGTGCACCACAGAGCTTGGGCTGACAGCTAAACTCAAAGACGAGTTTGCACAGCGAAACGTGAAAGCCATTGCACTGAGTGTTGACCCCGTTGATTCCCACCACGAGTGGATCAAAGATATCAACGAAACCCAGGGCTGCGCGGTGAATTTTCCGATTATCGCAGACCATGACGGCAAAGTTGCCGAGCTGTATGACATGATTCACCCCAATGCCGACAGCACGCTTACAGTGCGTTCGCTGTTCGTGATCGATCCGGACAAAAAAGTTCGTCTGATGATCACTTACCCGGCCAGCACCGGTCGTAACTTCAATGAAGTTCTACGGGTGATTGATTCCCTGCAGATGACCGACGAACACAAAGTCGCCACCCCGGGCAACTGGGAACGCGGCGGAGACGTGGTTATTGTTCCGTCTCTGCAGGATGAGGAAGAAATCAAAAGACGCTTCCCGAAAGGCTACAAGAAGGTCAAGTCTTACCTGCGGATGACACCAGACCCCACAACCAACTGGAGCGGTGACTGATTATCAGTGCCAACTCCTGAATCAAAAAAGCCGGGCAGCGCAAGCTGCCCGGCTTTTTTTATGGTTTGCGCTCTGATCAGAACGCCGGAACCACCGCCCCTTTATACTTTTCCTTGATGAAGTCACGAACCTCATCTGATTTCAGCGCCGCTGCGAGCTTCTGCATGGCGTCGCTGTCTTTGTTATCAGGGCGCGCAACCAGAATATTCACATAAGGAGACTCGGAGCCTTCAATGATCAGCGCGTCTTCAGACGGGTTCAGACCCGCTTCCAGTGCGTAGTTGGTGTTGATCAGGGCAACATCCACCTGGTCAAGAATCCGTGGCAGTGTTGCAGCTTCCAGTTCCTTGAAGTCGAGATCTTTGGGATTATCAGCAATGTCGCGCGGAGTCGCAGTGATCTTGCTGCCTTCTTTCAGGGTGATCAGTCCGGCTTTCTGCAGCAGCAACAAGGCCCGGCCACCGTTGGTGGGGTCGTTGGGAATAGCGATGACTGCGCCTTTTTTCAGATCGTCCAGAGAGTCAATCTTGTTGGAGTAGGCGCCAAACGGCTCAACGTGAATACCAGCAACGGTCACGAGGCTGGTGCCACGGCCGTCATTGAACTCATCCAGGTACGGCTGGTGCTGAAAGAAGTTGGCGTCCATGCGCTTCTGATCTACCTGAATATTTGGCTGGATATAGTCGGTAAACACCTTCACATCCAGTTCCACGCCCTGTTCCGCCAGCTTCGGCTTCACAAACTCCAGCAGTTCGGCATGGGGTACCGGCGTTGCAGCTACGGACAGTTTCTCAGCGGATACCGCAGCAGAGAAAACAGATGCGGCAGCCAGGGCTACCAGGGCTTTTTTGAAGTTCATAAATGCACTCTCCTGTTAATTGAAAATCACTTACGGCTAAAATGTAGAACCAACCGATCACCAATCATCTGCAGCATCTGCACGAAGATCACCAAAAGGGCGACGGTAATCACCATCACATCGGTCTGAAACCGCTGGTAGCCAAAACGGATCGCCAGATCACCCAGACCGCCACCGCCGATAACGCCAGACATGGCCGCATAAGACACCAGGGTAATGGCGGTGACTGTAATGCCGGCGATGATGCCCGGAAGCGCTTCCGGCAGCAAGGCGCCAAAAATGATCTGGCGCACACTGGCGCCCATGGCCTGAGTTGCCTCGATGATACCCCGATCGACTTCCCGCAGAGACGTTTCAACCAGGCGGGCAAAGAACGGTGCACCACCTGCCACCAGCGGCGGAATGGCACCGGCCACGCCCAGAGAGGTGCCGATCAGCATCACCGTGAACGGAATCATCACGATCAACAGAATGATAAACGGCACCGAACGCAGCACGTTCACGACAAACGACAGCACCGCGTAGGCAACCGGCTGCTCCAGTAACTGTCGTTTGCCGGTCAGGAACAGCAATACCCCAATGGGCAGGCCGGCCAATACACTGAACAGCAGCGACATGCCCACCATTACCAGTGTGTCCCAGCTCGCTATGCCGATCTCTGGCCAGTCCACGTTACTCAGTAAAGCTTCCATCAGCGCAACACCTCCACGTGAACATCCGCCGCTTCCAGTGCGTTCATGGCAACCGCCAGATCACCGCCTACCAAAGACAGCGTCAACTGGCCGTAGGGCGTGTCCTTGATGTGATCGATTCGGCCCGAGAGAATGCTGAAATCCACACCAGAGGCGCGCGCCACGCTGCCCAGTAAAGGCTGGTACGTGGACTCACCCTTGAACGTCAGGCGCAGAATACGGCCGCTGGCCTTTTGCAGATCTTCCTGACGCTCCTGGCTATCGATGCTTTCACTTTCAAACACGAAATCCCGGGTGGTGGGATGTTTTGGATGCAGAAACACATCACTCACGGCGCCCATCTCCACCACGCGGCCACCGTCCATCACTGCAACCCGGTCACACACACGGCGCACCACGTCCATCTCGTGGGTGATGAGTACGATAGTGAGGCCCAACTCCTTATTGATCTCGGCCAGCAGCCGAAGTACCGACTGGGTGGTTTGCGGATCCAGGGCACTGGTAGCTTCGTCACACAGAAGAATTGTGGGCCTGCAGGCAAGTGCCCGGGCAATACCCACACGTTGCTTCTGACCGCCGGAAAGCTGGGAAGGGTATTTGGTGGCGTGGTCCGTAAGGCTGACGCGAGCCAACAGCTCCTGCACCCGATCCCGGATTTCCGCCTTGGAATAGATGCCCGCCAGCTTCATGGGGAAGGCAATATTATCGGAAACGGTTTTTGAGGACAGCAGGTTGAAGTGCTGAAAGATCATCCCGACCTTACGACGAAAGGCCCGCAGCTCAGTGGCGTTGTAACGGGTGATATTCTCGTCATCAATCAGAATATTACCGCCGGTGGGAGGTTCCAGCAGGTTGATCAGGCGCACCAGGGTCGATTTCCCCGCCCCGGAATGCCCGACAATACCGAACACCTCGCCGGTTTCAATGGTCATATCGGTTGGGTGCAGCGCGGGGATCGCCCGGCCGTCCACCTGATACGACTTCTGTACCTGGTCAAATACAATCACGATCAGCGCCTTGTGGGTGCAGGATTAAAGCCGGCCATTATAGCGTATTCACCAGCCAAACCCGAACCCACAAATCACCACTAAAGCTCATACAGCTTAGCCACGTGCAGAATCGGCCCGGTCGGTTTGCCAGTTGGCGAACCTCCGACGGGTTCCAGGCTGATGGCAAGGGTGCGGCTTTGTGACAATGCTTGCCTGGCCGTGTCTGTCAGGGTGACCTGGTGCAGGCCTCCGACCGGAATGACGCCCAACGACAGGGGTTGGCCATTCTCCGGCACTATCCAGAGCTCGTAATCCTTGCCGGCTTCGGCGGCACTGGCGGCGACAGAACGCAATTTCAGCAGGTTGCCTTGCCCGGTTTCACTCACCAGCCAGAGCGGATCCTTGGTATCGGCTTGAACAATCGCACCCGAAAACTGCGCTCGGGAACTCTGAGGCTCTGGCTGCATCAATACAACCGCCATAACGAGGGCGGCTGCCGTCGCCAAAATGCTCCAACTGGGCCAGAACCAGCGCTGGTTGGCACGGGATTGGGCTTTGCCAGCCGGGCTCTCAACCGGCCATAAACGGCGCTCGATAGAACTCCATACGGAAGGCGGCGGCATGACTTCGGGCACCTCACCAGGTAGCAGGCCAAACTTTCGCTCCCAAAACCAGACCTCTTCCCGTACCTTTGCGGATTCCATCATCCAGCTCTCAAAGCGTTTTCGGGCAGGGCCATGAAGGGAGCCGAGAACATACTCAGCAGCAAGCCTTTCAATGCGTTCAGGTGTCTTATTCATCGCTCCAGGCACCTCTTCAAAACCATCAGTCCGCGGCGAATCCAGCTCTTAACGGTTCCAATGGGAGAGCTCAAAGCCTCCGAGACTTCATCGTGGGTAAAACCCCGGTAATAGGACAAAAGAATACTGTCACGCTGCACATCGGATAGTTCATCAAAGCAGCCGGTCAGCTCCGCCGTGCCCGCGCTGCGAAGCGAGACATCCAGCGGGCCTTCGCGCTGATCCTCCACATGCTCCAGTTGACTGTCACCAGACGTCTGCTTTGCCTTTCTGGACCTCATCAGATCAAGCGTGCGATACCGGGCAATGGTCATCATCCAGCTCAGGGGGGCACCACGGTCGCTATGGTACTCTGCTGCGCGATGCCATATCTGTATGAACGCGTCCTGCAGCGCTTCTTCCGCGAGCTCCTGTTGGCTCCCCAGTTTCAGGCAAAGTCCGAACATGCGGCCGGAAATTTTTTCATAAAGCTGCTGAAAGGCCTGCCGGTCCTCACGGGAGACTGCAATTAACAGCCCCATAAGTTCATCCTGTTCAGAGTTGCTGGTCACCATCTATGCTTTCCCTTGTCTTGTTTTCAGAGTCTTCTCCAATACTACGGGCGGCATCCCCATAAGGATGCACAGAGGTCGGCAAGATGAACTGTACAGCTAACGCTCTCGCAGATTAGCTTGTGGACGTGCTTGCCAAACCCGGCAGGTCCAGCTTGATCAGGTGCGTGTCCGATGAACGATTGAAATCCGCATCAACACGGGCAATGGCATCGGATAACCACTGGGCGCGATTAAACATGGTTGTTGATCCTGAAGGTTACCCCCCAAGAGTACCCTACAAGAGCACCCTGATAAAAAACTTGATAGTAACTGCATCTTTTCCGGCACCCGCTCCGTTAACTCTTCTGCAATTCCAACAATAGAAGAGGAAAACGGAATGAATACTTTTCTGAAACGCTCCGGCCTCGCGATTGCCGTTGCCGGTCTCTGTATCAGTGCCGGCTCAGCAAACGCGTCCAGCCATCGCGAAGCCCCCTTTATCACCGAAGTACCCAAAGTCGACGGAACCGACTTTTACATGTTTCGCAGTTACGAGACCGGCCGCGACGATTTTGTCACACTGATCGCGAATTACCTGCCTCTGCAGGATGCGTATGGCGGCCCCAACTATTTCGATCTGGATGAAGACGCGGTATATGAAATCCACATCGACAACAGCGGTAATGCACAGGAAAACCTTACGTTCCGCTTCCAGTTCTCCAACACTTTGAACGACATCCAGTTACCGGTCGGCCCCGCTGGCGACCAGCGAATGGTCTCTGTTCCTCTGAAAAACATTGGCGATGCCACCAACGGTGCCAACGTTCAGCTCAGCCAGGAATACACGGTTTCTGTGATTCGTGGCGACCGCCGCACCGGCACCGTTGAGGCGGCAACCAATGTCACCGACGGCACCAGCACATTTGACAAACCTCTGGACAACATCGGCGGCAAATCGCTTGCCGATTACCAAACCTACGCAAGCCAGCACATCTTCCAGATTGGCATTCCGGGCTGCGCTACCAACGGCCAGGTGTTTGTGGGCCAACGCAAGGAAGCCTTTGCAGTGAACCTCGGCGAGATTTTCGATCTGGTCAACACCAACCCGCTCGGTGCACGGGACGGCGAGGGTGCAGGTGACCTGGCGGACAAGAACGTGACCTCGTTTGCCCTGGAAGTGCCCACCGAATGTCTGACCGGCACGGCCGTTACCGGCTTGGACCAGCCAGTCATCGGAGCCTGGACCACAGCCAGTGTGCGCCAGGCGAGAGTCATCAACCCAGAGCCAACCGCAGACGGCAAAGGTGCCACGGTGGAGGGCGGTGCCTGGACCCAGGTATCGCGCCTTGGTATGCCACTGGTGAATGAAGTGGTCATAGGCATCAAAGACAAAAACCTGTTCAACGCCAGCGAGCCCATGAACGACGGCCAGTTTGCCACCTACGTAACCCATCCGACCCTGCCGGAACTGCTGGAAATACTGTTCGGTGGCGCAGGCGCTGTGGCGCCGGATAACTTCCCGCGCACCGATCTGGTAACCGCCTTTCTGACCGGTGTACCGGATGTAAATATGCCTGTTGGCGTGCAAGGCTCCGAGATGCTACGCCTGAACCCGGCCATTGCGGCTACTCCTGCGGCCATGCAAAACGACCTGGGCGTTCTGGGTGGCGACAACGCCGGATTCCCGAACGGTCGTCGCCCTGTCGATGACGTGGTCGATTCGGCCTTGAGAGTCGTCATGGGCGCCCTGACCAGCGACGCGCCAAACAGGAACACCCCGTTTACCGATGGCGTTCAGCTCGATCCGACCGAATTACAGGCGGTGTTCCCGTACCTGGCGACTCCGCTGGCCGGCTCACCTAATTCATGAGGAGCGAATGATGAAACTGACCATACAGTTTGCCGGAATGGGCCTCATGGCGCTGGCACTGACGGGGTGCTTCGACGGTTCCAGCAGGAACAGTAGCCAGAGCCAGCCGCCCGCGATGTCGGTGGATTTCGGAACCTTCGTGAAAGGCGAATTTGATAACCCGGATCCCAACCGGGAGCCCAGGAAAATCAATGCCATCACATTCAGCTTTAATGACCAGGATGACCCACGGGCTTTCGATGATCTACTCAGATAGAACATTCTCACACCGGACCCAAGCGTCTTTGCATCCGGTCTTTTCCCTCCCTGCGCTTCGGCGCGGGGGGGCTTTTTGGATTGGGCTTGGTTTGCTCGGCGTGCTGTGCTCTTCAGCCGTTATGGCGGCTCCGAGTCCAATTCAAAGTGATTTTGACGACGACGCAGTGCTGGTAACGCTGCCGGAATCTGCGCCAGCCAGTGATGGCGCCCGTTCTTCACCGGAAGCCATGGCCCGGGAGATTCAACGGTTGATCTCCGAGGCACGACGCAGCGGCGACCCCCGTTTTCTGGGCTATGCCGAGCGTTTGTTCAATCAGCAGGCCAGTCAAGGCCTGACCGATCCATTACTGGTACTGCGAGCAACCCTGGCGCAGAGCCTGCACAGATTCGACGCAGCAAGGCAGGATTTAGAGACCGTTCTCGACCGCTCTGATGCACCGGCACAGAGAACTCAGGCATTGCTGACCCTGGCCAACATCGAGATGGTTCAGGGGCATTATGATCGGGCACGGCCTCTGTGTGAGCAACTGACAGCAGAGTACCCCGGCCTGATCGCCTCTAGCTGCCAAGCCCAGGTGGCCGCTCGTACCGGCTCCGCCAAAGCCGCGTATAACGAACTGACTGCTGCAACCCGCTCTTTGAGCAACGTATCCATTCAGGGCTATCTATGGGCCCAGGGTACGTTGGGAGATATTGCTGCACAGCTTGGCCGGGGTTCGGCCGCAGAGCACTGGCAACGAGTGCTGAGCCAGGACCCGGACGACTTGTACACCCGGGCGCAACTCGCCGACTGGTACCTGCAGAATAGAAAACCCAGGCAAGCTCTGGTAGCAACCGAAGGTTATGAAGCCGTGGATAATCTGGCTGTCATCCGCGCTGTCGCCTTACATCGTCTGAACCATCCCGACGCACCGGCGCTGGCGTCCCGGTTACGAGAACGGTTTGAAGAGGCCCTGTGGCGCGGCTCCATGTTGCACCAGCGCGACTTGTCCCGATTCGAACTGGATATCGAACAGCGGCCCAAGGACGCCCTGCAGCACGCCATGGCCAACTGGGACACACAACGTGAACCTCTGGATACCCGACTGGCGCTTCGGGCTGCGATTGCTGCGCAAGACAACACAGCACTGGGCCAGGTACGTGGCTGGCTCAAGCAGCAGAATCAATCTGATGCCCGCTATCCGGAGGAGTCGTGATGTCTGCAAAACAGCTTCTGGCAGTGCTGATCATGGCGGCTTTTGCGGGCACAGCCTTTGCTCACAAAGCCAGCGACAGCTTTCTCTACGTGGATATGGACGCCTCCGAGGTACGGATCGACATAGCCTTGCGGGATCTTGCCTTGTTGGTCCCTCTGGATGCCAATGGCGACCAGAGGATCACGGGGCAGGAATTGCGCGCCCAGCGAACGCTCGCCACGCAAGCTGTTGAAAACGGGATTACTTTGACTGGTGAGCAGGGTGTCTGCAAACTCCGGGGACAGGCCTGGGGCCTGAGCGCCCACAGCGATGGCCCCTATCTTGCCACCCAATATCGGATCGACTGCTCCAACGGCGAGCTTCCGAAACAGATTGAATACACCTTGCTGTTCGATCAGGACAGCCTGCACCGTGGGCTGGTACAGATCACATCGGGAGAGACCCGCTCTCTCACAGTGCTCTCACCCGAAAAGCCGGTTGTTGATCTCACCGGGGGTGCGACGGGGGCGTGGGACACCTTCGGAACGTTTCTTTATGAAGGCATTGTCCATTTGCTGATGGGGCTTGATCACATGCTATTTCTGCTGGTGCTGGTATTGCCGGCCACGCTGATCATCCGCCGACAGAGCAATCAGACCCCAACCCACTCATTCAAATCGCGGTTGTTACAGTTGGCGGGCATTGTGACTGCCTTTACGGTAGCGCACTCCATCACTCTGGCACTATCAGCGTTGAATATTGTTCGGCTCCCCATCGCCTGGGTTGAGACTGTGATTGCGTTTTCCATCGCCGCGGCTGCACTCAATGTGGTCTGGCCTTTTCTGGGACGGAAAACTTGGAAGCTGGCGTTCGCCTTCGGGCTGATCCACGGCTTCGGCTTTGCCAGCGTGTTGGGCGATCTGACCGGAGGCGTTTCCAACCTGGCCATTGCTCTTGCGGGCTTCAATCTGGGGGTGGAATTCGGACAACTGGGCCTGTTGATCATCGGCTTCCCGCTGCTCTACGCTCTCGCGCACGTCAGAGTCTATCAACGGTTTATAGTGCCATTGATTCTCATGGGCGTAGGCATCATCAGCCTGATGTGGGTTGCAGAAAGGGCGGGGTCGATTTAGAGAAGCACCTGAAACCAAAAAGCCGGGCGCCAAGCCCGGCTTTTCAACTCAGGTTTTCAGAATTCCGGATTAGTGCAACGCCCGCAACTGTCGCGGATACAACGCAGCGCTTACCTCGGGCTCTTCCAGAAGATCAGCCAGCTCAAGATCAACGTCTGATTCCTCACCATGCTCCGGCAAGGGATCAAACAGTGTGCTGAGCCAGGATGCAATCGAAGGCTCTTCGTCACGCCGGTAATCCGTAGACAACGCCTTGATTCGGCGAAAGCCGATGATGCGCTGATGCTTCGGATCCCGGATTTGCTCAAAGCCACGCCAGTACACATGATCCCGGGTGTGGAGTTGTACAAACAAGGTGTCTATAGGCTCGTTTGACTCTTCCTCGGCGTTATCTTTTGATGAGCCTCCAAGGCTGTCTGCTGACGTATCTGGCGAAGCCTCGGCAGAGGTTTCGGTGCCGTCATCTTCTGCAGCTTCTTTCTTTTTCTGGCGAATGGTTGTCCAGGCGGGGTACAGAACCGCCACGGCATCCGCTTCAACATGCTCGCGGGCAGCGCGGAGAATCAATCCCCAGCGTGCCTTGTCGGCATCGGTTTCAAGTGAGTTGATGGGCAAGTCATAGCTTTGTTCGCTGGCCAGAACAATCGCCATCATCGGAGCGTCGAGCTCTCCCATGGCTTCTGCCTGTGCTACGGATACCAGTTCATCGATTGCCATCGGTTGGTTCATAATGCGCTCGCCTCCTCGATGCCATCAGGGTAATTCAGGAAGATGATCTACCTGATACACAGCATAGCCTGTATAGCCTACAAAGATAAACGTAGGCTTCGGGCCAACGGATCACAACCTTTCATCCGCCCGCAGCCGAAAAGGCATTATCGAGCCGTTCATAATACCCAAACCAGGGCGCCGCTACTTCAAGCTGTGCCGCCAGTTGCAGCAATACGTCCTCACCACCGTGCGGCGCGCCCAGTTGCACGCCAACAGGCAACCCCGCGGCCGTCCAGTGCATGGGCACCGACATGGCCGGTGTCCCCGTGAGGTTGGCAAGCTGGGTGAACGGCGTTCGGGCGAGACTTTCCATCGCCATCTGATCCACCTGGCCACTGCGATGCACCAATCTGCCGGCTCTGAGCATCAACATCAGTTTTGCCGCCAGCTTCAGGTGTGCCGGCGTCTCCAACTCACCGATACGGGCCGGCAACTGGCCGGTGGTGGGACAGAGGTAAAGGTCATACCTGCCGAAAAAAACGCCCAGCGCCCGAGCAAACTCATTCCATTGCTGGCGACGAAGCACATAGTCTGAAAGCGGCATGGTGTTGCCCATCATGCCAATCAGGCGGGTATCCAGCTCAAAATCGCTGTCGGTCGCGCCAAACTGTTCCTTGGCTTTCGCCATCATGGCGGACACTTCACCAAAATAAAGGCCCAGATAGCAGCGCGCCAGCGCCATGCCATCAAATTCCGGCCGGGCATATTCAACCTTGTGCCCCAGATTTTCCAGAATACGCGCCGTTTCCTCAACCGCAGCAACGCACTCGGGAGCCACCTCGGTGTCGTAAGGAGATGAGGTAAACACGCCGATTTTCAGGCTGCCAGACGACTTCTGCATGAGGTCGGCGTAGGCAGTGCCGGGGGGTGGAATGACAAACGGATCGCCTGAGGCAGCGCCACTGAGCACATCCAGCATGGCAGCACTGTCGCGCACCGTGCGGGTAACCACATGATCTGATGAAGCGCCGGTCCAGGACTCGCCCAGCGAGGGCCCGCTGGAAATTCGTCCGCGCGATGGTTTGAGACCAAACAGGCCGTTGTAGGCGGCAGGGATACGGATTGAACCGCCTCCATCGTTGGCGCCGGCCATCGGCACAATACCGGCTGCGGTTGCGGCACCGGAGCCACCGCTTGAACCTCCAGGCGTGAGGCTGGTGTTCCAGGGGTTGCGCGATGGCCCCCAGAGCTCGGATTCCGTAATCGCCTTGAGACCGAATTCCGGCGTAGCGGTCCGCCCCAGAAAGACCAGCCCACCCTCACGGGCACGGCGCACAAACTCGGAATCCTGCGGCGCAATGTTGTTTTTAAAGCCACGGCTGCCATAGGTGCAGGGCACGCCGGCCTGCTCCTGAGACAGATCCTTGAGCAGCAAAGGCACACCGGCGAACACACCTTGCGGTGGGAAGTCCTGCGCCAACGCTGCGGAGAACTGGGGAAAGCAGATTGCATTAAGGGAACCGTTCACAGAGGTTGCCCGTTCCACGGCAGCCTCGCATACTTCCCTGGAGGTCACTTCGCCACGGCGTATCAAATCCGCCAGTGCGGTGGCGTCATAACAAAGATATTCAGATTGCTTCATAGCGGCGTCCATTTGTTATTGTGGTGCCCGGAATGCCACGGACACATCGTTTATGAACTCAAGATTCGCAAGCATACGTCAGCTTGTTCTGGTTTTCATCCTGACCACGCTGGCGCAAGCATCTGCCCTGGCTGAAGAAGATCTGGCCGGCGATGAAAGTGCTGACACTCCGGGCTGGACCGCTATTGTGCGGGGCTCACCCTACTGGGTCAGCCAGGGCGTTTACCAGAATATCCTCACCATCCGGCGCTGGGTGCTCAAGGAAACAGGCTATTGCTCAAGCCCTGAGCGCCACATTCTGTTCGACATGCGCGGGCAGTTTCTGGGCTGGATCAGTAACGGCGCTGACCGCGAAACAACCCAAAAGCGCCTTAACGATACCCGCCAGTCGCTGCACGAAAAGGGGCTCACCGAGGAATGGGTTGCCGGCGACAAAGGTACCAAAGGCTACCCGTTTGCCCTGGCTTGTGACCAACCCCATGTAGACCTGGACCTTGCCGTTGGCCGCTACCTGGGCGCCCGGGCCAGAGATCGCGTATGGGGGGCCTGGGACGACCTCTCCTTCGCAACCTCTGAAAAACCAGGGTCTCTCCACGATGCGCTCATGTACATCGTTCAGCGCCGGAGCGAGCAAAATCGCTTTGCACTGCCAGAGGTTTTGCCCAGGTACCTGGGCGGGCAAATCCTGATCGAAAGTGGTGGGCAAGCAAGAGCCCACTCTCGAGCGGACGCAAAAGGTATTCTCCAGCTTTCACCTTCCGCACTGAAAGACTGCCAGATAAAACCACAGAACTATTGGCACCGCCTGGCGCAGATCGACTGTGCATTACGCCTGATGCACCAGAACGCACGCAACCTGCAGCCGGCCTTTGACAAACGCTTCGGCCACCTTCCGGAAAGCAAACGCAATGAACTGTTTGTGCTGTTGCTGGTTCAGGCCTACCACGGTGGCGCAGGCCGTGTGCAGGCGCTTCTGGATGACGAGACTCTGGCGAAACCAGCGGCGTACTTTGCGCCCAATCACGAACGTTTTACCGCAGGCGACATCGCGTTTGGCATGGTGTTTCACAACCTGGGCAGGGACAGACTTGGGCTGGCCTCCCTGTATTATGTGGCCGATGTGCAACTGGCAACCGAAGCCTTGTGCCGAACGCCACAGCTAAAGCCCGAGGAATTCTGCGCGTGGACATAGCTCTGCTCCCAGAGAGCCTGGACTTGTCAGTGGCACTTTTCCTGCTGGCGAGTTCGGTTATTACGTCAATGATTACCGCCAGTCTGGGCGCCGGCGGGGGTGTTCTGCTGCTGATTCTGATGGCCACCTGGATGCCTGCAGCCGCAATTATCCCCGTGCACGGCATGATTCAACTGGGCTCCAACGGTGGCAGGGCAATACTGACGTGGAAGCATATCGACTGGCGGACTATTGCGGCTTTTGCACCCGGCGTTATCGCAGGCGCAGCGGCGGGTGCCTGGTTGCTGGTGAGCCTGCCCGCCTATCTATGGCAACTTACCATTGCGGTATTCGTGCTCTACCTGTGCTGGGGCCCTGCTCTGCCAAAAAGCGCGTTCGGCCCGGTTGGTGTTTTTATCGCCGCCACAATAACCAGCTTTGTCAGTCTCTTTGTGGGCGCTACCGGCCCCCTGGTGGCGGCGTTTATAAAACAGATTCATGTGGACAGGTTTCGCACAGTCGCAACCTTTGCCACCGCAATGGTCCTGCAGCATGCCCCCAAAGCTCTGGTTTTTGGTGTGACGGGGTTTGTGTTTGCACACTGGTTGCCGTTTATCCTGGCCATGGTTGCCTGCGGATTTGCAGGCACCTGGATAGGCTTGCGCCTTCTGAACTCTCTCAATAATAGCTGGTTCAGCAAAGCGCTCAATCTGGTTCTGACCATCCTTGCCTTGCGCTTGATGTGGCAGGCCAGCCAGGCGGCTGACTGGTGGATCTGAGCGCCTCTGGCTATTGCTTCGACTCTGGTTCCGGTGCGGGCACAACGACAACCTGGTTCCGACCTTTTGACTTGGCAAGATAGGTGCCTTCATCTGACCGTGCGATCACGTCTTCGGGCTCGCAATCTGCGGGAAGCAGTTCGGTCATACCGATACTGGCCGTGACTCCGAACATGCGGCCTTCGTGTTCGATTTCGAGCGCGTCAACACCGGCACGAATACGTTCAGCAAGGGCCTTTGCTCTGGCCAAACCGCAAGCGGGGAGAATAATGCCGAACTCGTCGCCACCCAGCCGGGCGACGGTGTCAGACTGACGCACCGACTCTTTGAACAAATCGGCAAGGCGCCGGAGCAGCTCATCACCGAGCAGGTGCCCGCCTTCATCATTCACCGGCTTGAAATGATCGAGATCGATGAGCATCAACACTGAGCTTGCATCCTGGCGCGCCGCGTCACTGAGACATTTGTTCAGCGACACTGTAAAGGCCCGGCGGTTCAGCAGTTGCGTCAGGCTGTCGTGAGTTGCTTCCCAGGACAACCGCTCTTCTTCACGCCTGCGTTCGGTGTCGTCCCGGAGCACGAACACCAGCCGCTCATTCTGCCGCCCCTGGCGAATATGAATCATGCTGAGATCCACATCGAAAACATCATCGCTGCAATTGCGGAGGGTCACGTAAAGGCTGTCGAGATCGTCATGGTCAAGAAACCACTCATGGGTGAGCGCCTGATCCGCGTGATTAATTCCGAGCAGCTCGAAAACATTTTTACCAAGGTATTCCCCGCCGGCGCCCAAGAAACGGCCAGCCGCGTGATTGGCGTAACGAATCACACCCCCCGTATCCGCCATCAGTACGCCATCCTGCATCACGCTGAGTATATTTTTCGCTCTTAGCTGCTCGTCCCGCAGATCTTTCTCTACCTCCAGTTCGTGGGAAATATCCCGCACAACCGTGATGGTGCCCATGACCTTTTCCGGGGTTTCAAGGGTCGCCGTCATTACCTGACACCAAACCGGGGGGCCGGCGTTCGGCCCTTGCAGCCGGAAACGATCACGGAATACCTCCTGTTTTTTCAGGGCTTGCTGCCAGCCTTTCACCGCAGAGTCGCGATCATCACCCGAGACACAATCGAACAAATGCGTACCGCTTAGCTCAGCCAGCTTCAGGCCGATAATATTTTCGAACACCGGATTCACAAACTCGATACGGCCAAGAACATCGGCCTGCACAATACCGATAGGCGCGCCCCGCGTGAGTGATCGGAAAAACGCCTCGCGCTCGGCCAGGGAGCTTAGAACGTCGTCACGCTCATCCATCACCATATTGAATATTTCAACTACCTGGCTGATTTCCTTACCTCCAGAAACCCTCACAGGTTTATTTCGCACACCCAGGTGGCGTTCATGCACCTGTAACCCAAGTTCACCCAAAGGCGCCATCAAGCGGCGGAAGCGCCACATGGAAACCGGAACAACCAGCAGGATCACCGCCAACAAAACCCAGAGAAACGCATCCTTGATACGAGTGGCGGGCGCATAAGCTTCACCGGCGGGCCAGACAGCGGCTACAAACCAGGGCACCTCAACCATCTGTTGTACCGACAGAATAATGTTCTCGCCTTCATCACTGAGTGTCTTGGCAGTACCTTCAAAACCATCCATCGCGTTTCGGAGCATAGGATTGGCACTTTTTATCGGCTGAACAACCTCCCCGGTGCGACCATTGGCAAGAACAGTTCCACTGCGGGTAACGATGGTGAGGTAACCGGTTTTACCAATGCGGGTGCCAGAGAACTCTTCAATCAGGTGCTCATCTGCCAGCGAAATCGCACCTCCGAGCATGCCGATAAAACGCTGTTTATGGTCAAATACAGGTGCAGCCACCATCACCGCGGGCTTTCCTTCATGGTGAGAGCGGTAGGGCTCACTAATACCCGGGGTCAGCTGTCTGGAGGCCTGACGAAAATATGAGCGGCTGCTGACATCCGTCCCGACTATATTCAGGGCCTCCGGGTACTCGGCGATCACCTTGCCTTGCGCGTCGATCAAATAAAGACCATCAAACAGTTGCTGTAACGCCGTCTGGCGGCGCATCAGTACTTTCGCACGCACCTCGAAAACCGTCTGGCTCATAGTTAACCCTTGCGCGACATGGCTGAGCACTTCCAGGCGCTGTGACAGTTTGTCGTCCAGCTCGCCGGCAACCAGTTGCGCAATGGTGGCGACCTGGTTTGCCGCCTGTTGCTCGAGCTCCGACCGGCTGAGAAGTGAACCCGCAAGTGCAACCAGCAGCGCTGTCAGAACAACAACACCCACTACCAGTAGAACCGCCCGGTTAACCAGGCTGCCCAGCCAACCGCTAATCAACACAGCAGAGTTACTCCGTTTTGAAGGTATAGCGGGGCCTCCGGTTTTTAAGTCAAAGAGTTTGTAAGAGTGCTCTTGATAACGACATAAATTCTAACAGAGGCCCAGCGGATGAATGATTACGCGCTTGCAAACAAAATGATAATTGTTATTATTCGCATGAACTTTCATAACGAGCGATATCCGGCATGAGTAATTTTCTGGCGCCTTTCAGTTCCATGTTGGCTGACGGCCCTTTCAACCAACTGTTAGCCATGGGCGGCCCGGTGATGATAGTGCTGCTGGTAACGGCGCTTTTGGGCCTTATCACGTTTATTTATCTGATACTTTTAGGCGCGCTTTATGCGCCCAGATTGTCCAGAAAACTTAAAAGTATCATTACGCTTTGGCAACAGGATCCTTCCGGCGTGAACCCGCAAGCAATTCGTCAGCAGACCAGCCGCTGGGCGAAACTGAACCCCCTTCAGAATCTGGTAACCAATACCATTGAGGCGCGACAGAACAATCAGGATGACCGACAGGTTCGCGAGACCTCTGCGCGGGATGCACAGCAGGCGCTTGAACCTTTTGAAGCGCCACTGAAGATTATTGAAGTTATCGCCGCTCTTGCACCCTTGCTCGGCCTGCTGGGAACCGTTCTGGGAATGATGGAGGCTTTCAATGCCATGGCCGCAGCAGAAGGTCGTGCCAATGCATCGCAATTAAGTGGCGGCATTTATGAAGCGCTGACCACAACCGCAGCTGGCCTTGTTGTCGCCATTCCATTCGCTGCTTTGGCTGCCTGGATCGAATTCCGGCTACGGCGTATCCACAAAGTCGTTAACAACACACTGGTTTCTGTACTGAGCGTGACACCTGAAGCCTTTTCCGGCCAGCAGGAAACGGTCAGTAAGCCCGCGAGTGAAGGGCCGATCCAGGCGGCTGCTCGCCTGTCCCGTGCGGAAGTTAAGGGCGAGCAGGAATGCGAGACTCATGACAGACAGCGTTTCACCCATGCAATTGGTTGAACCCAGGCCCAACCGGCCAATCCCGATCCGTATAACACCACTGATTGATGTGGTGTTCATTCTGCTGGTGTTTTTTATGCTGACCAGCCGGCTGCTGCCTGTCGATCACCTGGAACTCGCCAACAACACCGACGGGCGCAGCACCGTAACCGGCGAGCCACTGCCGTTACTGACTGTCACGCAGCAAGGCGAGATAAAGTGGCAGGAGCTCACACTTCCAATCGGCCAGTTGCTGCCTGAACTTCGCCGTGCCGGCATTTCCGAGGTCAACCTTACTACAGTGCCAGACGCTCAGTTGAGCCTGTTCACAGCCACCCTGGGTGAGCTGTCGCGTAACGGCATCCAAACCCACTGGGAACGTGCGACCGAAGAAACGCCATGACCGAACTGGTTCCACCACCCTCCACCTCCCGCAAGTCTTTGATGGAACGAGTAGAGGATGCGCTCCTGCCGCTCATCAACCTGGTTTTCCTGTTATTGATGTTTTTCATCGTGGCCGGCCAGCTTGCAGACGACCCTTTGCCCGATTTACCGGCTACGCCTCCGGGCGCCGCGCAACAACCGCCCCACGCCGATCTGCTAGTAGACGCCGAGGGCAACTGGCGAATAAGCGGAAAAACACTTGATGCCCAAACCTTGCTTCAGCGGCTGCCAGCGCCGGATGCACAGAAACCGCTGAAAATTGCCGCAGCCAGTACCATTGCCATGGCCGACCTCGAGGCTCTTTTACGCACACTGGAGCAGGGCGGTTATGAGGAAATCCTGCTGCTGACGGAGCCTGGATCGTGAAGGATAACGGAGGAGGCGCCCGTTTGGGTCTGCTGGCCATCTCGGTTGTGCTGAGCGCAGGGATTCTCATGGCCGCCGTGCCCGAGAAGCCTATCGAGATAAATCAGCTCGGCAACGCGGCCGCCAATACAGTTCCAGCTATCAAGATTTCTCTTGCCGGCAAACCAGCCCCGGCTCCCGCACAAGAAGCAAAGTCCGAACCTGTGCAGAAAACCAGACCCGAGCCGAAACCAAAGCCTGAGACAAAACCGACACCTACGCCAGAGCCAGAGCCAGAGCCAGAGCCAGAGCCAGAGCCAGAGCCAGAGCCAGAGCCAGAGCCAGAGCCAGAGCCAGAAATGGTAGCGGAGCCAAAGACGCCCGGACCAAATGCAGACGACGAGGCAGACAACTCTCCGGCAGAGGTTGCAGACGTTGATCATTCAGAACCGGCCCCCGAGAAAGAGGGCACTCAATCACAGTCTTCCGTACCGCTACAGAATGCCGGCAACCCGGCAGCCGTCGATAATTACCTGAGAAAGCTCAGCAGACACCTGTCCCGGTTTTACGAATACCCCCGCCGGGCACGCAGGCTGGGGCAGGAAGGTGCCCCGGTTATAACCTTCGAGTTCCGCCGGGACGGCTCACTCATCGGCCATAGCCTGCGCACAGAATCCGGCCACCCCATACTGGACGAAGCCGCCCTTGCCATGCTGGAGAACGCGGCCCCGTTACCTTCAGTACCCGAAGGCATGTCTGGCCAAACCTTCCGCTACGCACTGCCCGTCAGATTCAGCCTGCGCTGAGCTTCCGCACCATTGAAGCCCGAACCGCACTGAGCCGGTGCAGGGCAACCCGTTCTGCCCGAACCTTCCCTGATTGCTTTATCTCGCATTACCCATTGAATAAAAAAGCTTTTATGAAAAATTCACAAGGCTGGCACGGCACCTGCTGAGGCTTTTTGGCAGATCTCAAATGTCTGCCCACACTCAAGTTTGTTTCAGACGACGGCGTCTGCCCGCACCTGCCAACCAACGGTAGCCTGCGAGCGACGCCGTTTTTTTTCGCCTGCCGAAAAGACGGCCAGGAAAGCCCAGAGGATCATTTTATGTCTTACATCATGCCTTCGGAGTTCGTCACCAAAATGGTGGACGCCGGTGAATCAAAAATCTACATGGCCACCCGGGATGTGCTGATCCGGGCCTTTATGGCGGGTGCCATTCTGGCTCTGGCAGCGGTATTTGCCATTACCGTGGCCGTTCAGACCGGCAGCCCGCTCGCCGGGGCCATACTGTTCCCGGTAGGCTTTTGCATGCTTTACCTGATGGGCTTTGATCTGCTCACCGGGGTATTCATGCTGACTCCTCTGGCCTTGCTGGACAAACGACCGGGGGTTAATGCCAAGGGCGTACTCCGTAACTGGGGCTGGGTTTTTCTGGGGAACTTTGGTGGCGCCCTGACAGTGGCCGTGATCATGGCCTTTGTTTTCACTTACGGTTTCAACACCGACCCCGGGGCGGTTGGCGACAAGATTGCCAGCGTGGGCAAGGCCCGCACCCTGGGTTATGCCGAGTACGGAGTTGCCGGCTGGATCACGATTTTCTTGCGCGGCATGCTGTGCAACTGGATGGTTTCCATGGGCGTGGTTGGTGCCATGATTTCGACCACAGTATCGGGCAAGGTACTGGCCATGTGGATGCCGATCATGCTGTTCTTCTACATGGGCTTCGAGCATTCAATCGTCAACATGTTCCTGTTCCCGTTTGCCCTGATGATGGGCGGCGAGTTCTCCATCATGGACTACTTCATCTGGAACGAGATCCCGACTGTGCTGGGCAACCTGGTAGGTGGCCTGTCCTTTACCGGTCTTACCCTGTATACCACTCACATTCGCACGGCGCCCAAGCGCAATTTCGCCGGCAACTACGATAGTGAACTGGCCCGTTCCAACTAAACAATTGCAGTACGCACAAAGCCCGGAGGCCGCATCCTTCGGGCTTTGTGCTTTGTGCTTTTGTCTGAGGCAACGCAACGTATGACCACCCAGCTTTCCGTTACCACTGGCCAGCACTCGGACAAAGGCCACAAGCCAGTCAACCAGGACTTTCATGGCCTGATAATTCCAGATAATCGACAGCTCCGGTCCAAGGGCATCGCAATGGCCATCGCCGACGGCATCAGCTCCAGCAACGTCAGCCAGATTGCAAGTGAGTCTGCGGTCGCTGGCTTTTTGAGTGACTATTACTCGACGCCGGACAGCTGGTCGGCCAAACAGTCCGCCCAGCGGGTACTGCGGGCAACCAACGCCTGGCTGCATGCCCAGACCCGGCAAAGCCGGTACCGGTATGATCAGGATCGTGGTTATGTCTGCACCCTGAGTGTGCTGATCCTGAAATCCGCCACAGCCCATATCTTTCATGTAGGCGACGCCCGCATCTACCGATTACAGGGTAAGGGTCTGGAACAACTGACTACCGATCACCGGGTCTGGCTATCCCGGGATGACAGCTGCCTGAATCGGGCCATGGGTCTGAACTCGCAACTGGACATTGATTATCTGACCGTTCCGGTGTGGCCTGGTGATACCTTTGTGCTGGCGACCGATGGCGTTTACGAGCACCTGCCGGAAAGCAGCATGGCCGGGATCATCCGCGAATCCGGCGACGATCTGGACACTGCGGCCAGACAGCTGATTGCTACTGCGCTCGCCAATGGCAGCGAAGATAACCTGAGTGCACAGATTGTGCGGGTGGACTCGATACCCGCCAACAAAAGCAATGAAGAAGTCACCCGGGATGCCCACCAACTGCCGCTGGCACCGGAGCTGGTTCCGGGGCAGCCGCTGGACGGTTACCGAACTCTGCGGCAGATTCATTCCAGCAGCCGCAGCCATGTCTATCTGGCGGTGGACCAGGCCAGCAACCGACAAGTTGCCCTGAAAGTACCGGCCATGGAAATGCAACAGGATCCCAGAGCGCTGGACCACTTTGCCATCGAGCAATGGGTGGCCCAACGCATCAACAGTCCCCATGTCGTGCGGCCCTTTGCTCCGGAGCGACAACGCAGCTGTTTGTACCTGGCCACCGAATACGTGCAGGGAATCAGTCTTAAGCAGTGGTTGCTGGATAATCCGAACCCGGATCTGGAGACCGTGCGCCAGCTGGTGGAACAGATAGCCCGGGGGCTGCGGGCTTTTCATCGGCTGGAAATGGTGCATCAGGACCTGAAGCCGGAAAATATTCTGATCGATAGTCAGGGCACCGCAGTGCTGATCGACTTTGGCGCTACCCGCATCGCCGGCTTACAGGAACTCCGGGAGCATGATGAACCCACCTGGCCCAGGGGCGCAGCGCTCTACAGCGCACCAGAAACCTTTCTGGGGGAGCCCGCAGGCTGGCAGGCCGACCAGTTTTCTCTCGGCGTAATCACCTATCAGTTGCTGACCGGCCAATTGCCCTATGGCACCCGCGTACCAGGGCTCCGCAACCGGAGCCAGTTGCGGAAGCTCAGCTACCATCCCGCTCGCCTGTACCGGGATGACCTGCCAGGCTGGGTCGATGAGGCCCTCGCCCGGGCCGTGCATCCGGAACCCCACAAACGCTATCCGGCCCTGTCTGAGTTTATGTTCAATCTACGCCAGCCCAGTCATCATTGGCACCAACAGCATCCCAGGCCCCTGATCGAGCGCCATCCACTCGGCTTCTGGCAGGGGCTGTCGGCCCTGTTGCTGCTCGCCCTGCTGCTATCGTTTGCCTATCGACCGTAATCCGGGCAATTAATTGCCCGGCCAGCAAAGGCTCGCCCGGTTGCCAGGCAAGGGTTTGCTCACAACTTCGGCGCATCGCCCATAAAAATCTTACAACATTGTTTTAAATAAATTTTATTACGTTGGTATGCACCTTGCTCCAAGCAAACACGTCCAGGGAACACCCCGGGGACGAACATTCACTTAAACGTCATGGAGCAGACTATGCCAACCCCTTGTTATATCGCTATTGAAGGTAAAACCCAGGGCAACATCACCGCCGGTGCATTCACATCCGATTCCGTAGGCAACATCTACGTTGAAGGCCATGAAGACGAAGTGCTGGTTCAGGAATTCAGCCACGTTGTCACCGTTCCTACCGACCCCCAGTCTGGCCAGCCTTCCGGCCAACGCGTACATAAGCCGTTCAAGTTCACATCCGCACTGAACAAAGCCACACCGCTGATGTACAACGCTCTGGCTTCCGGTGAGATGCTGCCGAAGGTTGAGCTGAAGTGGTACCGCACCTCTGTAGAGGGCAAGCAGGAGCACTTCTTCTCCACCATCCTGGAAGATGCCACCATCATCGACATCAACTGCAACATGCCACACTGCCAGGATGCTGCCAGCGCTGACTTCACTCAACTGGTCACCGTTTCCGTGTCCTACCGCAAAGTAACCTGGGAGCACACTGTTGCCGGAACTTCCGGCGCAGACGACTGGCGTTCGCCAATCGAGGCGTAATTTACGCTTTGATGCCCAAAAGAGAGGCCACGGCCTCTCTTTTTTTCGGCCACCACATTTGTGCTTATCTGACGACGTTTTGTCTGACTCGATGCCGAGAATCTAGTAAGTTAATATCCACACCGAACCCTATTTACCAGATCATGAGGCGTGTGGCCCTTCAATTGATATGACCGACCCGAAATCTCAAGTCCGCAAGCTCGGCGAACTGATGTGCACTGTTACCGAACAGATTCTCTGGCAACCCGCCGCAGGCTGGGTTCAGCAACGGGCATCTGGCAGCTCTCTGGTGTGCCGGGTGGGCTCTGGGCAGGCGACCTATCATCGTTTTGAACCGCAATACAAACAGCACCAGATTACTTACGGCCTCCGGATGATTCAGGCCAAACATCAGCCTGATACGGCCAGTGGCTGGCTCTCAGCCCGGGAAATCCACAAGCACGGTTATTTCGACGGTGAGTTGAGCACGCTTAACCTGTTGGCGCACACCTGCTGTCACGAATTTGCACACTTGTTACAACACAGTGCCGGCAAGAGATATCGCGGCTCGGTTCACAACCGGCACTTCTACACCATTCTTGATGGGTTGCATGAAAGTGGTCGTGCAGACGCGGCTCGGGAGGCACTGGCGAAGCAGGCTGGTGAACTGCATATATCGTTGTCCAGTGAGCCTTTCCAGCTCCCTGACCCGGCACTCCAGCCGTCGCCCTGGCAAGTAGAGGATGCCGTCGCGTTCGGCTCCGGCACTCGGGAGTTTCACGGAGAGATTGTCCGGGTCAACCGGAAAACCTGCACCGTCGACGGAACAGGTAAATTCCGGGGTCGGCGTTACCGCGTCCCCATATCGATGCTGCGCAGGGTGCGCTGACACATAATTCAAGACACTGCCTACCCGGTTTCTAAAAGCTCATCCTGCAACAGCTCACGAAGTTCAGGAACGCAG
>JAGPVT010000055.1 GCA_018066865.1 Marinobacter sp.
CTGAACAAGGATACAGGCAAGCCTGAGTGGATTAAGAAGGTGGCGGACTACCAGGCAGGATACGCCATCACTGCCGCTCCAATTATTATAAAAGGCAAAATAATTACCGGGGTAGCCGGTGGTGAGTTCGGCGTTGTTGGCAAAGTGGAAGCTTACGATGCTGAAACCGGTGACTTGGCCTGGACGCGCCCCACGGTCGAAGGCCACATGGGGTATGTGTACGAAGATGGCGAAAAAGTTGAAAATGGTATTTCTGGTGGCGAAGCCGGGCGCACCTGGCCCGGTGATATGTGGAAGACCGGCGGCGCAGCTCCTTGGCTGGGCGGCACTTACGATCAGGATACCGATACGCTGTTTTTTGGTACCGGTAATCCATCGCCGTGGAACTCGCACCTGCGCCCGGGTGACAACCTGTTCTCCTCCTCAAGGCTGGCCATTGATCCGGACGATGGCAGCATCAAATGGCACTTTCAGACCACACCCCACGACGGTTGGGATTACGATGGTGTAAATGAGCTGATTTCGTTTAACTACGAGGAAAACGGAAAAACCGTGATGGCTGCGGCCACCGCTGATCGAAATGGCTTTTTCTATGTTTTGAACCGTGAAAACGGTGACTTCATTCGTGGCTTTCCGTTTGTAGATAAAATCACTTGGGCGACGGGGCTCGATCCCAAAACCGGCCGGCCGATTTATGCAGAGGGTGGCCGCCCCGGAGATCCTTCTGTCACTGATGGCACGAAAGGCGAAGCAGTTGTAGCGCAACCGGCGTTCCTCGGTGGCAAAAACTGGATGCCTATGGCTTACAGTCAGAAAACTGGCTTGTTCTATGTGCCCTCTAACGAGTGGTCCATGGATATCTGGAATGAGCCGGTTTCTTATAAAAGAGGCGGAGCATTTTTAGGCGCCGGTTTCACAATCAAGCCTGCCAACGACGATTACATTGGCGTTTTGCGCGCCATGGATCCGAAAACCGGTGAGGAAGTGTGGCGTTATGAAAATACCGCGCCTTTGTGGGGCGGCGTAATGACTACAGCGGGTGATCTGGTTTTCACCGGCACGCCAGAGGGCTACCTGAAAGCCTTTGATGCCAAGACGGGTGAAGAGCTCTACAAGTTCAATACCGGCTCCGGAGTGGTTGGCACCCCGGTTACGTGGCAGATGGACGGTGAGCAGTTTGTCTCAGTGGCTTCTGGCTGGGGTGGGGCGGTTCCGCTTTGGGGGGGTGAAGTGGCCAAAGTGGTCAAGCATTTTAACCAGGGTGGCACGGTCTGGACCTTTAAGCTACCAAAGGACCGAGTTGCAAGTCAGTAACCCCCGGTTGCGATGAAATTGGGCGCCAGCAGGCCACGGGCAATATCGGTCGGCTGGCATCTACTACCAAGGGAGGAGTTTTTCGCCCCCATCGCAGCATTCAATGGGCGAGAGTTAGTGTCTACATTGGATGGGTAAACGCGATTGCCCCCCGTTGGCGAGTGATAAATAAAACATGAGGTCGAAGCCATGATCTACGCACAACCAGGAACAGAAGGTTCCGCCGTTTCTTTTAAATCCCGTTATGGAAATTACATTGGCGGTGAGTGGGTTGCCCCGGTAAAAGGGCAGTATTTTGATAACATTACCCCTGTAACGGGTGATGTTATCTGTGAAATCCCCCGGTCGTCTGCAGAAGATATCGAGCTGGCGCTCGACGCGGCGCACAAGGCAGCCCCCGCGTGGGGACGTACCTCGGCTCAAGAGCGCTCAAATATCCTTCTGAAAATTGCGGATCGCATTGAAGCCAATCTCGAAAAATTGGCGGTTGCGGAAACCTGGGATAATGGTAAAGCCGTCCGTGAAACCCTGAACGCCGACATTCCATTGGCCGCTGATCACTTCCGTTACTTTGCTGGTTGCATTCGCGCCCAGGAAGGCCATATGGGCGAAATTGATAACAACACCGTGGCGTACCACTTCCACGAGCCGTTAGGCGTGGTCGGGCAGATTATCCCCTGGAACTTCCCAATACTTATGGCTGCCTGGAAGCTAGGCCCATGCCTGGCGGCGGGTAACTGTACTGTGCTGAAGCCGGCCGAGCAGACACCTGCGAGCATACTGGTGTTGATGGAGGTCATCGGCGACCTGCTGCCGCCGGGTGTGCTCAACGTGGTTAACGGTTACGGCATTGAAGCCGGCCAAGCGCTGGCGACCAGTAAGCGTATTGCCAAAATCGCCTTTACCGGCTCAACACCGGTTGGGTCGCACATCCTTAAATGCGCGGCAGAGAACATCATCCCCTCCACCGTAGAGCTGGGTGGAAAGTCTCCAAACATTTACTTCTCCGATGTGATGAAAGCCGAGCCGGAATTCATCGATAAGTGTGTGGAAGGACTGGTTCTGGCTTTCTTCAATCAAGGTGAAGTGTGTACCTGTCCGTCACGCGCGATAGTGCAGGAAGACATGTACGACGAATTTATAGAAAAAGTGGTCGCCCGCACCAAGGCAATCAAGCGCGGCAATCCGCTGGACACCGATGTGCAGGTTGGCGCTCAGGCCAGCAAGGAACAGTTCGACAAGATCCTGTCGTACCTTGAAATTGGCAAGCAGGAAGGTGCTCAGGTGTTGACCGGCGGTAACCGCGAACAAATGGAAGGCGAGTTTGCTAACGGCTTCTACATCCAGCCCACGCTGTTTAAGGGCGATAATAAGATGCGCGTGTTCCAGGAGGAGATCTTCGGCCCGGTTGTGGGGGTAACCACCTTCAAAACCGAGGAAGAGGCGCTCGCCATCGCCAACGACACCGAGTTTGGTCTGGGTGCGGGGGTTTGGTCCCGTGACACCCATGTTGCCTATCGTATGGGTCGCCAGATCCAGGCCGGTCGGGTGTGGATGAACTGCTACCACGCGTACCCAGCCCACGCCGCCTTTGGTGGTTACAAGAAATCCGGTATTGGTCGCGAAACCCATAAGCTGGCGCTGGATCACTACCAGCAAACCAAATGCATGTTGACCAGTTACGACATTAATCCGCTGGGCTTTTTCTGATTGTAATGCTACCGGCCAGCTCCTCCACACAGGTTGGTTGGTAAACTGCACAGGGAATGTGCGCCTTCTTTCCCCGGCGCCTGTCGGGGAGTTTTTGTGGAGACCCTGGCATCTGTGTCGCTCTCTTTTGGCCCTTCGTGGGCCCTTTTTTTTCTCAGGATTGCTGTTGTATCGCTCTGCGCCCTTTAGTTGCTGCCAGACTGCAACTAAAGGCGACCTGAAAACAGTGCGAAAGTACCATGTTGGTGGCTTGCGGCTGCCTTTAGGATGGAGTTTGGGGATGCGGTGACCATCACCGAACGTTTCCTGATGCCCGAATAATCATGACAAAAGAGGTGAGCATTATGTGGACAAAGCCAGCTTATGAAGACCTGCGTATTGGTTTCGAAGTCACTATGTACTTCGCCAACCGCTGAAGACTGAAGCGGCCGGTGCCCAGGCGCCGGCCGCTTTACTTTCGGAGCTTCTGCTTATGTATCTTCAGGTTCTTGGTTCGGCGGCAGGGGGCGGTTTTCCTCAGTGGAACTGCAATTGCACCAACTGCGATGGTTTACGAAAGGGCACCATTAACGCTCGTGCACGCACACAGTCGTCCATAGCCGTCAGTGAAGACGGCGAGCGCTGGATTCTGTTCAACGCCTCCCCCGATATTCGCGCTCAGTTGGCATTGTTCCCAGCTATGCAGCCGGCGCGCGCCCTGCGCGATACCGGTATTGAGGCTGTGGTGCTGATGGACAGCCAGGTGGATCATACGACGGGCCTATTGACCCTGCGGGAAGGACTGCCACTTGATTTATGGTGTACGCCGCAGGTACACGAAGATCTCAGTTCCGGCTTTCCGCTGTTCCCGATGTTGGCGCACTGGAACGGTGGTTTGCGCTGGCGAGAAATTCCGCTTGATGAAGGAGCGCCCGGAGCCTTTGTTGTCCCTTGCGCCCCGAATCTCAAGCTGACGGCTATTCCCCTACTGAGCAACGCGCCACCGTATTCGCCGCGTAGGGACCAGCCGCACCCAGGCGATAATATTGGCGTTTTTATCGAGGACACGCGTACCGGTCACACCGTGCTATACGCTCCGGGGCTAGGTAAGCCCGATGCGCATATTCTGCAGTGGATGCGCAAGGCCGAAGTTCTGATGGTGGATGGCACGGTGTGGCACGACGACGAAATGATCCGCCAGAAAGTCGGCGCCAAAACCGGTCAGGCCATGGGTCATCTGGCCCAGAGTGGCCCGGGTGGGATGATTGAGGTACTGGATTCCATGCCCGCCAGGCGTAAGATTCTGATACACATCAACAACACGAATCCGATTCTGAACGAAGACTCTGATGAGCGAGCGCAATTGATTCAGCACGACATCGACGTGGCTTGGGACGGAATGCATATCGATCTGTCGGAGAAGCTATGAACGCCATCGTCAATACCGCCATGACCGCGACAGAGTTTGAGCGCGCGCTGCGCAGCAAGGGGCAGTATTACCATATTCACCACCCGTATCACCGAGCCATGTATGGCGGACAATGCAGCCCTGAACAAGTCCGGGGCTGGGTAGCCAACCGGTATTATTATCAAATCATGATTCCGCGCAAAGACGCCGCCATCATGGCTAATTGCCCAGACGCCGAGGTTCGCCAACAGTGGTTGCAACGCATTCTTGATCACGATGGTCACAACGGAGATGCGGGCGGCATCGAAGCCTGGTTGTGCTTGGCGGAGGCTGTAGGGCTTACCCGAAAAGAGGTGATTGACCAGCGTCATGTGCTGCCAGGTGTGCGTTTTGCGGTAGATGCTTACCTGAACTTTGCGCGCCGCGCCAGCTGGCAGGAGGCAGCGTGTTCCTCCCTTACGGAACTGTTTGCACCGGAAATTCACCAGTCCCGCCTGGACAGTTGGCCGCAGCATTATCCGTGGATAGACGAGTCTGGTTACCACTATTTCCGCAAGCGCCTCTCGGAAGCCCGTCGCGATGTGGAGCACGGCCTGGCGATTACGCTTGAGCATTTCACCACAGCCCCCGAGCAGGCCAGAGCCCTGGATATCCTGCAGTTCAAGCTGGATATTTTGTGGAGCCTTCTGGACGCACTCACGATGGCTTACAGCCATAACACACCACCGTTTCACACGGTGACTGATCAGCAAATCTGGCATCGGGGGCTGTAATGACAAAACTGGCAGAAAATGCGATCAAAACGACAGACACCCCTCGTTTTCGTCGCGGGTTTCGGTTCCAGTGGGAGCCCGTACAGAACGGTTATGTGTTGCTGTACCCTGAGGGTATGGTGAAGCTTAACGAGAGCGCCGGTGCGATACTGGGCGAAATTGACGGCCAGCGTTGCGTGCAGGATATTGTGGCTGCGCTAGAGGCAGCGTTTCCTCAAACCGGTGCTCTGGAAGGCGACGTAATCGAATTTTTGGACCACGCCAGGCAGCAACACTGGATTGAGCTCTCATGACCTCTCTGACCTCCAGTTCGACAGGACAGAAATCAGCCAGCATCGGCCCCCCGTTGTGGCTGCTCGCCGAGCTGACCTATCGTTGCCCTCTGCAATGTCCGTATTGCTCAAACCCTCTGGATTTTGCCCAGACCGAGAGTGAACTCAGCACTGAGGAGTGGGTCAGGGTGCTGCGCCAGGGGCGTGAAATGGGCGCGGCACAACTGGGGTTTTCGGGGGGCGAGCCGCTGGTGCGCCAGGATCTGGGAGAACTGATTGCCGAGGCACGCCATCTTGGGTATTACAGCAACCTGATCACGTCTGGCTTAGGGTTGACCCGGGCCAAAGTTGAGTCGTTTGCAGAAGCCGGGCTGGATCATATTCAGGTTAGCTTCCAGGCATCAGATCCGGAATTGAATAATGCTGTTGCAGGCTCTCGCAAGGCGTTTGAGCAAAAGCTGGCGATGGCCCGCGCGGTGAAAGAGGCCGGGTACCCCATGGTTCTCAACTTTGTGATTCACCGCCATAATATCCATCAGATGAATGACATAGTTGCGTTGTGTGATCGCCTGGGCGCAGATTACGTCGAGCTGGCCACGTGTCAGTACTACGGCTGGGCTTTCAAGAATCGTGAAGGGCTGATACCGTCGCGGGCGCAGCTGGAAAAAGCCGAGCATGAAGTGAATCAGAATCGGGCCCGCCTGATGGACGAAGGCTCGGCCATGAAGCTGATTTTTGTTACCCCCGATTACTATGAAGAACGCCCAAAACCTTGCATGAATGGCTGGGGCAGTCTTTTTTTGACGGTGGCTCCAGACGGCACCGCCTTACCCTGCCACAGCGCTCGCCTGCTGCCGATCGACTTCCCCAATGTGCGCGATAAAAACTTGAAGCACATCTGGTACGAAAGCTCAGGTTTTAATCATTATCGTGGCGATAGCTGGATGCCAGAGCCGTGTCAGTCCTGTGATGAAAAGGAAAAGGATTTTGGTGGCTGTCGTTGCCAGGCATTTTTGCTTACCGGCAATGCCGATAACGCAGATCCGGTGTGCAGCAAGTCGCCCCATCACGATCGCATTCTGGCCGCGCGCCAAGCCGCTGACCATGCTACCGCAGGTATAGAGGAGCTGACCTATCGCAACGCCGGCAACTCCCGTTTATTCTTCCGCAGTTGAGTCGCCCGTCGGCTTATTGAGTGCGACTGAGGCGTGCGCTGGTTATATCCAACGCAGTGGCTTGGTCGCTTCGCAAGCCGGCGTATTCTGGCTGCAAAGTGACCCTGACAGTGGCGCAAATCAGGTTTGGCGGATACGTGACCAGGCTTCGGCCCCATTGGCTACGCCATACCTGAACATTCGCAGCCGGGTGAATGGGTATGGCGGCGGTGCTTTGGCGGCGGCTCCGGATGGCGTGTTTGTAGTCACTGACGATCAGCGCATCTGTTTTGTTGCCAGCGAAGAAAGCAGCAGTCAGGTGCTGACCACCGATGCGGCGGCTTATGGCGGCCTGGTGTCAGACCCGTTGCGACAGCGTGTGCTGGCGGTACGTGAAACGGGTGAGGGAGTTGCAGAGGGTCGACAGCAACTGGTGGCGCTGATGCGCACGGGTGAGTTGACGGTGCTGCATGAAGGTGAAGACTTTTACGGTGCGCCGACACTCACAGCTGATGGTAAAAAGATTGCCTGGGTGACCTGGCAATTGCCTGATATGCCTTGGTTACGTACTCGCCTGTGGACAGCAAATGTTACTGAAAGCGGCACGTTAGAGCATGTTCAGAGTCATCCGTCGCCCAATGAAGGTTCTATTCAACAGCCAGTTTTTTCCGGTCAGGCATTGTGGGTTTTGTCGGACCATGAAGGTTGGTGGCAACCCTGGCAGGTGGATTATCAGAGCGCAGAAAGTGGTTGGTTAAAAGCTGCGGCTGCGCCCGAACGAGACCACGCCAATGCGCCCTGGCAGCTCGGTGAAAGTCACCATTGCCCATTGCCTGGCGACTGTTGGGCCCGAGTCTGTTATCACAACGGATACGGTGAGTTGTGGCTCTCTGGTCCAGACTGCTCAGAACCGGTGCGAATTTCCCCGGATTTTAGCGATTTTCGCAGCTTGTGCACGACCAACGGCATTCTGTATGCCATTGCAAAATCGCCACATCGCCTCGATGCGGTTCTTCGTATTGATCCACGCAGCGCCCAGGCCCATGTTATTGCGGGTGGGGAGCCCGCACTTCCCGGGCACACTCTGGTGCGTCCTGTAGCATTCCGAGTGCCGGCTGTCGGTGTGGAGCTGGAGCCTCCCCAGGGTTTTTTATATGCACCACTGACGGCGGATAATCAACCATCAAAATTGATTCTCGTAGCCCATGGTGGGCCCACCTCTGCAGCCTACCCGGTGTTCAACCCTCAGATACAATTCTGGTGCCAGCGGGGCTTTGCCGTAGCCGAGGTGAACTACCGTGGCAGTAGCGGATTTGGCCGTGCCTTCCGCTTAGCCTTGGCGGAACGGTGGGGTGAGTTGGATGTAGAGGACATGGCGCGCGCAGTGGATTGCCTGGTTGGCGCCGGGCGGGCAGACCCCGAGCGGGTATTTATCCAAGGTCGTAGTTCTGGTGGCTACACGGCTCTGATGGCATTGAGCACAGATCAGCGCTACAGCGCCGGTGCCAGCCTGTTTGGCGTTACTGATCCGATCCAGTTGCGACGCATGACACACCGCTTTGAATCCGGCTATCTGGATTGGCTTTTAGGCGATCCCGAGGACCATCCACAGCGCTGGCAAATGCGCACGCCCAGGCTGCGCGCCGCAGCAGTGCTCGCGCCGGTGATTTTTTTTCAGGGAGGGCAAGACAAAGTGGTTGTGCCGGAGCAAACCCGCGCCATGGTGTCAGCAATGCGCAAAGCCGGACAGGCCCCGGAGCTGCACTGGTTTCAGGACGAGGGCCATGGTTTTTTACAGCAGGCGAATCAGGCCGCCATGCTTGAGCGGCTCTATCGCTTTTATCAAAGGCATAGCCGAAAGGCCAGTGAATGCACACAAAGCTTGAGTTAAACTCTCAACTATTACGATAAAAACAAATACAACGTTGAGTGCGTTTTCATGGGTCATGACATATCTGCATTAAGAAAGTTTGTTTCGCCAGAGATTGTATTTGGAGCCGGGTCGCGCAAGTCGGTTGCCAACTTCGCCAGTAATTTCGGTGGAAAGCATGTGTTTTTGGTGTCAGACCCCGGTGTTTCGGCAGTTGGCTGGGTGGGCGAAATCGTTACCTTACTGGCCGACGTAGGCATACGCACTACGGTTTATACCGGGGTTTCTGCGAATCCCCGGGTTGATGAGGTCATGGCTGGCGCAGAGCTCTACAAATCCTCAGAGTGTGACGTGATTGTTGCTATAGGCGGCGGCAGCCCCATGGACTGCGCCAAAGGCATTGGCATTGTTGTCAGTGATGGTCGGCACATTCTGGATTTTGAGGGGGTGGATACCATCGACCACCCGCCGCCACCGATGATCCTGATTCCAACAACCGCCGGTACCTCAGCCGACGTGTCACAGTTTGCGATCATTTCTGACCCCAAACGTCGCTTCAAGTTTTCCATCATAAGTAAAGCGATCGTGCCGGATGTCTCGTTGATCGATCCGGAAGTGACCGAAACCATGAGTAGCTATCTGACCGCATGCACCGGGGTAGATGCTCTGGTTCATGCCATAGAAGCCTACGTGTCTACCGGCAGTGGGCCACTCACAGACTCACATGCACTCGAAGCCATCCGTTTGATTAACCGTAATCTGGAGCCGTTGGTAGCAAATACCGCAGATCCGTATTTGCGTGAGCAAATCATGCTGGCTTCCATGCAGGCTGGCCTGGCATTCTCCAACGCAATCCTCGGGGCTGTACATGCAATGTCACATAGCCTGGGAGGCTTTCTGGATTTGCCCCATGGTTTGTGCAACGCCATGCTGTTAGAGCACGTGGTGGCTTATAACTTCCGTTCTGCGGAGGAGCGTTTCCGTAGAGTTGCGGAGGCTATGGATATCGATACCCGCGGTATGGGCCGGTCAGAAATTCAGAAGCGACTGATGAACCGTATCATCCTGCTCAAGCGTACCGTCGGCCTGGAAGCTAAGCTCTCTGAGCTGGGCGTCAGCGTGTCTGATATTCCGTCCCTTTCGGGATTTGCCTTACAGGATCCGTGTATTTTGACAAATCCCCGTAAGTCGTCTCTCAGAGACGTTCAGGTTGTTTATGAAGAAGCCCTCTGAGCGAACGGGTGACTATGGCATTAGTGACCTGCTGGGGCTTGGCAGTCAGTCTGCCCGCAAGAACTACTATCCGGCACTACAAAAGCAAATAGAGGAGTTGGAGCAGGAGCGAAACCGCTACAAGTGGCTTTTCGAAATGGCGCTACACGGCATTTTCCAGGGTGATTTACGAGGCGGTTTTTTAGCCTGCAACCCGGCCATGGCTAAGATTTGCGGGTACTCAAGTCCTCAGGATCTGCAAGCCCGTGTTATTCGTTTGCGTGAGCAGCTTTTTTGCAGTGCCAGTGAGTTCGACACGCTGCGCCAGGAATTACTTGATAATGGCAGTATAAGTGCGCGTGAGATTCGCCTGTGTCGTGCCGACAATACAGCCGTTGACGTGGCGATCACCCTGTTAAGAAGGCCCGATTTAGGCCCAGAGGTGGTTGAGGCATTTGTGGCCGATATATCCGAGCGGGTTCAGGCGCGAAAAGAATTGGTGCAGATTAACGCCGATCTTGAATGCCGGGTAAAAGACCGCACCCAAGCGCTGCAAGATGCCAATGTTGGATTGCATTTCCAGATTGCCGAACGCGAAAAGGCTGAGCGTGAGTTGGTGATTGCGGCAGAGGCTGCGGCGGATGCGAATCGTAGCAAAGACAAATACCTGGCAGCGGCCAGCCATGACTTGCTACAGCCTCTGAACGCGGCGCGCCTGACTATTTCGGCACTCCAGGACAGCGCACTGCCGGCAGAGGAGGCGAGGATGGTGCATCAGGTGCACCGCGCTCTGGAGGGGGCAGAGGATTTACTGGCAGACCTGTTGGATATATCGAAACTGGATCAGAAGGCAATGGTGCCGGACCTGGCCTTGACCGACATCGCTGCTTTGGCTAAGGGGCTGGGTCAGGAGTTCGAATCCGTAGCGGCGAATGCCGGCATTGGACTAAGGGTGCGCACAATTCCGGCGCTGGCGAAAACAGATCAGCGCATGCTCACGCGGATTCTTCGCAACTTGCTGAGTAATGCCTTCCGCTACACCCGCAGTGGACGTGTTCTGTTGGCTTTGCGGGCCCGCCACGATAGCCTGCGCATTGAAGTGTGGGATACCGGTGTAGGCATTGAAGAAAGCAAATTACAGGATATTTTCACTGAATTTCATCAGTTATTGCCACAGGGAACGGGCGGACGCCAAGGTGCCGGGCTTGGTTTGGCCATTGTTGACCGTATGGTGTCAGTGTTGGGCTACCAGATGGACGTTGTGTCACGGCCGGGACGAGGCTCGCGATTTTCGCTACAATTGCCGGTTGAGATGCACACGGTTGCCAGCAAAATCGAGCAGCCTATAGTTGCTGCAGTGCCTGGCTTCGCTGGCACCCGGGTGCTGGTGATTGATAACGAGCCAGCCGTGCTTGAGAGTATGAAGCTATTGTTGGAGCGTTGGGGCTGTTTAGTGATTGCCAGTCCTGACGAACGCCAGGCTTTGGAGTACCTGCGGCAATCAAAAGAGGTGCCGGCTGCGATGCTGGCCGACTATCATCTTGATGATGAAAAAACAGGCTGGCAGGCGATTGAGGCTGTGCGCACGTTATTGGGTAAGCAATTGCCTGCCGCTCTGGTCACCGCAGACTGCAGCTATGAACTGCGCAAGCAGATGCGAGCTCAGCAATTGCCTATCTTGAACAAACCGGTAAAACCCAATCGTCTGCGGGCATTGCTGACAAGTTTACTTTCCGAGAATTAGCACAATGCCCTTGCCAGTAGGAGTCGCACTGTAAGCGAGGAAGCGTGGATTACCGGCCGCAGAAATCGACCAATAAAAGAAGGCTGAACTCAATCCCAATAGGGCGGATTGCCAAAGTAACCATCGATAAAATCAACAAAACTCCGGACCTTGCTCGCCAACAGTTGCCGGTGTGCATACACCGCGTAGAGCCCCATGGTTTCGGGTTCGTACTCCTGCAGGATAACCTGCAGCTTTCCTTCCTTGATTGCCGGGCCTGAGATAAACGTAGGCTGCAAGGCGATCCCTGCTCCGGCAATAGCGGCTTCGACGAGCACATCCCCGTTGTTGCTGGTCATACCGTTACTGTCGTTCTGGCCGTTGTTTTGCAGCCACCGATGTAGGGGTTGACTGGCGTCCAGCTCGATGTAGCTGTAACGCAG
>JAGPVT010000059.1 GCA_018066865.1 Marinobacter sp.
CGGTCTTCCTCGTAGGACCTGTTGCCACCCATCCAATAGTGCCGAGTCATCTTGTCGCGCTCTCCGTTCCGGTTACTCACTGCCTCGGTACCTCCCAAGGCATTGATTATTCGCGTTTCACAGATAGAGACACATGAGAAGTGCAACTGTTACAGTGAGTGAGGAAATTTCTGATCAATCAATAACAAATTAAGAGCCCCCCTATGCGCCGCCCGGTCAAAGCGGATCTTATGCCCTGGTTCGCCCGCGCACTTTCCAGTTCGTACCGACATACTCTGCAACGAACCATTTTCAACACCAGGGCAAGACTACGGGGCGAGAGCGATCTTGTTCGGGTTTTCGTGAATCCTCGAGACCCTTTCGGGCTACCCTTGTTGCAGGCACTTGTCCAACTGCAGGAGCACTTTCGGGTGCGCATCCGGCTCCATACCGTTTGGCAGTTGGATGACGAGATGTACCCCGAGCCGGCGCTGTGGGGTTCGTGGGCTCAACAGGACGCCACACTGATTGCCAAACTGTATAACTTCACGCCGCCTGACCGGCCAACGCCACTCTCGGAAACCGAACTCAAGTCCGCCACAGCCCGACTGCTTCATGCCGAACAAGCCAACGACGGGCTCAACACCGCTGCCCGCATATTGGCGGGCCTCTGGAGTTCCGATTCCCAAAGCGAGCCAGATCCGGAACCGACAGATCTTCACAATCAAACCCTGTTCGAGAATGAAAAAATGCTCCGGCGGCTCGGCCACTATCAGGGCAGCATGATCTGGTACCTTGGCGAGTGGTTCTGGGGCGTGGACCGGCTGGACCATCTTGAGCGAAGCCTCACGGGTCAGGGGCTGAATCGGGACGCCTCCGGTGCCATCCCGTATACGCGCACCTGGGCTGATTTAACGAGTGCCGCCACCAGACTACCCGATGGCCATCCGGCCGCCGAGACCGCTCTGGAAGTGTTCTTCTCCATCCGCAGCCCATACTCCTACCTCGGCCTGGAACGGGTAATCCAGCTGGCAGAGGCATGGAATATCCCTCTGCAACTGAGGCCAGTGCTCCCCATGGTGATGCGCGGGCAATCGGTACCCGATGCCAAGAAGTGGTACATCTTCCACGACACAAAAAGAGAAGCCGATAAGCTGGGTATTCCTTACGGTTTTGTCGCTGACCCTCTCGGGCCTGGCGTGGAAAGGTGTTATGCCCTGTTTGAATACGCCCGCTCCCTGGGCCGTGAAATCGAATACATGCGTAGCTACGCCCGGGCCGTCAATGCCGAAGGCATCCGGTCGGAAACCGATGCAGGCCTGAAAGTCATCGTAGAACGGGCTGGATTGGAATGGCAGAAGGCAAAGACTCTGTTAAACGACCAGAGTTGGCGTGAATGGGCGGAAGTAAACCGCAAGGCGATGTATGACTGCGGGCTTTGGGGTGTGCCGAGTTTTCGGTACGGAACCGTCAGTTGCTGGGGCCAGGACAGGCTCTGGATAATTGAGGAGGCAATCAAAAAAAGAGTGGAGACCAGCTCCACCCAAGGGGTTTACGACCCGACCAACAATGCAGAGGTTACATAGAGCCAACGCGGCATTTAAGGTAAGTCGTTCTGTAACTCATGACCTACTGACATGCGAACCGGCAAATTGTTACAGAATCAGTCCCGGTTTTTTACCCTCCCGCGACCGCCGCCATTATCCCCATGTTGGCCACCCATCTGACTGGCCAACATGGCGATAACGTTAAGATCGGGCATCACCCCCTGGGGCGGAATGGCCGCGCCTTCGGTGCCCGGTCAACCGCTGTCCGGACCAGATCCCTGCCAGCATACCGGCCATTGCGGAGAGGCTGGCAGGGGATAATGCGGGCAAAGCCAGTAACAACTGGAAATCATTCCCCCCAAGTGCAAGTGCCGAACCGACCCCCATCAAAAGCCCACTGCCAAGGTGTTTGCCGGTTTCGCCGATGGCGGGCAACACCCAGCGGAAACGCCGGAAACGCCAGGCCCCGGCTGTCATGCCCAGCAACATGGCAAGCAGAATCAACACCCTGGATAGCGACGGGAATGGCAAAGTACCCGCCATCAGGTTCAGCCCTGAGTCTCGGACAAAATCACTGGGCGACCAGGCCGGCTCGTACAGGAACAGCGCCCCGGCAAAAATACCGACCAACATAATGCCGCTCCACAGTCGCCAGCGATCGTGGAACTTCCAGTAAACCAGTATTGAAACCAGCATCAGGGTGCCCATGGCAAACCAGGGCAAAAGCCCGACCTGGTAAGGCATACTGCGCAGCCTTGGCTCCACGCCGACCATGATCAGCAATATCCACCCGGCCAACCAGCCCAACATGGTTAACACCATGCGCAGATCCCCGCTGGCAAGGCGCGTAGCCGTGGAAATGGAACACGCACCATTAATTGCAGCCCCAATCCCGAACATGAAGCCACCCAGAGGAATAGACCAATGAAAGGCGTAGACCGTCAGAAAGGAATGGTTGTGATACTCGATCAGCGGGGTAAACAGGTAGATCCAGAATCCGGCCATAAGAATGGCCGTCAAGCGCAAACGCCTGCCCCTGATCCAGTCACTGACACCACGGACCATGCAGAGACCAGTTACCTGAGCGGTATAGCCAATCACCGCAGCAATGGTCAATGTGATTACAATTGAAACCATGAGCCCTGCACCCCTGTTCTGATGTTCAGGACACGCGAACAGGGTAAATGTTACCAAAGGGCATCTACGCGTATTTTTGCATTCCCATGAGGCTGCCGGAGTGACCGGTGCAATCACCGCTCAATACATTCCCGACAGCAATCATCTTGAGCGCTTTAACGTTCAAATGTTTTTTTGAGTTGGCCCAGCAGCCCGGCATAAATGTCGTGGCAAAATTCAGCTGCTGCCTCATCATTGCCGGTCCAGTTTGAATACCATTCCACGAAGGTGCCACCATTGCCTTCGGTTACCGAACGCACCCGGACATGCCCCTCGTAGTTGCTGATTTCTTCATGAGAAATTGGTGAGGGACCATCGTCGATGCTGTACGTGAGCTCACGGTTATCGTCATCGAGAACATGCAAGGTTTCGTGAAACGCCCCATTCAGTACGCGTTTGGCCCCTGGCTGGTCGCCTTTCTTTTCCCCGACCACATCAACGTCTGAAATAACATCCGGTGCCCAGCTCAGGTCATGAAAGTTGCGAAGAGCATTCCAGATCTTCTCAGCCGGTGCCTTGACCACAATTGATTGATAAGTTTTGCCCATGATGAATCTCCGTGATCTTCACAGTAAACAGGATTTCGGTTTTCTAACGCTCTTATCAGCCTACCTCACCGGTTCCCATTTCTCGACCCGGTTGTCGGCAAAGTTCACGCTCCACACAGTTCCGTCACTACCAACGGCGACAGCCATTGCCGTATGGCCGGGGTTATCCGGCGCGCTGCCGAATGCGGTGAGATAGTCACCCTTCGCCGTGAACTTCTGGATACGGTCATTATAGAAGTCAGCAACAAAGACATTACCCTCGGGCCCCAAGGCAATTGAAGTCGCGGTCGTGAACCAGCCTGCGAACGGCCCATAGATGCCCACGGCAAACGGTCCACCCCAGCTGTGAGCCAGAGCGTACGGCGGCTCCTGGTTCCAGTTGATCGCCCCACCCTCGAAACCTAGAAATTGCGGCGAAAGCCGACTCGCACAATGTAATCGTCCTCGATGGCATCACCACGGGGGTCTTCGGCCACAGGCAGCTGTACCGTGCCTTCGACGATCCAGCCCCGGCTAACGTATTGTAGCCCCGGCGCCAGCAACCATTGGGTACCACCGGAATTGGCATCGGTACCACTGCCCACGTCATCGCGCTCACGGTGGATAAGATTGGATTCCAGCAGAGCGTAGACGAAGCCTGGCGTGCCGGGCACACCCTTCATGCTTCGCGGCCAGATCCGGTATTGCAGCGACGCATCGAAGCGTGTCTCGTCGCCTCGAGCGAAACCATCATGGCGCCCGTTTTCACGGTAGAGCAACTGCCCATCCACCTGGTACTGCAGCGTCTGGTAGGTGACCACCGCGCCGCCGAAAACATCCCAGGCGCCATCGCCGGCCTGCAGCGGTCTTGGCAGTTCGCCGAAACGATCGCTGTCGTTATCGTCGCCGGTGGGGGCGGTGAGCCCGAACACCGGTGCTACGCGAAAGGTGCTGCCAGTGAAGTCCTTCTTGTACAGCGTGTATCGACCAAACAACGAAATGTCGCCAAAGCCGGCGGTATCGCGCTCCACCCGGCCCATGGGCGTGGTAACGTCCAGCTCTTTATTGAAAAAGTAGGGGACCATGCCAAACACGGCGAACTTTGAAGTGACGCCATAACCCAGCACACTGCCCAGGGCCTGTACCGAGACTTCACGATCCAAGGGCCCATCGTCTGAGCGCTCCCGCAGTACAAGCTGCTCGCGCCAGAGGTATTGCCCTTGGGCCACCGGCAGGGCGGTGTTGAAGGTGTTGGGGGCAGCCTGCGCCGTGTTCTCACCAGTCAGCAGCAAAGAGCCAATCAGCGCCAACACGCTAACGGAACGTCGGTTACTGCCCATTGCTACCGCCTTTTTTGCCCTCGGCTTTCGAGTAGGATCGAAGCGTAAAACCTGCTTCATCAACTGCCTTACGCGCCTGATCCTCTGTAAGCGTTTTGCCTTCTTGCAAGATCACATGTACCACGCTTTCGCCAACATCGACCTGCACCCCGGTGACACCGTCGACCTTGTTCAGACGTTTTTCGATACCGTAAGCACAAAACGGGCAAGCCAGACCATCCACGCCCAAAACATATTGATTATCGGCCGCCAGCACAGCAATGCTGACTGTCAGAGCCGACAACAGCAGGGTAAGTTTTCTAACCATGGCTATGTCCTTGTTGGTATCGAAGCAGCGTAGAACCTTGTACCTGCTCCCAGGTCAAGGTGCCGCCTCCTAGGCGCCAATAACGATCATCCTTTGTGGGATCTTTCATAAGGCCTCTCGGTATCGAAATCGGGATCAACACGTTGAGCTTACCTCCGTACCTGACTACGGAATCAACACCCACGACCACAATCTCAATGACCATTGGCACCCTGGCAAAGAAGGCCGGCACCCATTGCGACGAGGCCAGAGCCATGGCTGAGCATAAATTGTATGATATGCGCCGCAAGATCGCCGGTTTGCGACAGATCGAATCCACCCTGGATAGCCTGGTGGAACGTTGCCGATGCAGTGAAGACCCGCAACGATGTCCGATCATTCATTCGCTGTACGGCAATGCTGATGTCCGAAATCGGGGGATAAAGGGATGAGTGGAACACTGCAGGATCGTGCCATGGGCGCCATTATGGGCGCTTTCGTGGGAGAAGCCCTGGGCGTCGGCCCCCACTGGTATTACGACCTGAAGGACCTGCGCCGCACCTTTGGCGGCTGGATTGATGATTACACCACACCAGAACCGGGGCGTTTTCACCATGGGCTGAAGGCTGGTCAGAATGCCCAGGCTGGTTTTATTCTGGAATTGATGCTGCGCTCGCTGATTGAACGCAACGGCTACGATGAAAACGATTTCTGCCAACGCCTGGATCGCGAACTCTTTCCGCTGCTGGATGGTCAACCCCGCAGCGGTCCAGGCCACTACACCAGTGAATCGATCCGCCACGCCTGGCATCGGCGCGTGGTTCAAAATCGCCCGTGGCACGAAATTGGCGGCGCCGCCGACACCACCGAAGCCATGGAACGCACCCTTGCCATTGCTGTGCGCCATGCCACCGAGCCCGCCCTGATGTCCCAAGCCATTGCCAACAACACGGCGCTGACCCAGAGCAGCGAAACCATGCTCTCCATGGGTGTTGGCTATGGCTGCATTCTGGCCCGGCTGGTGCAGGGGGACATCCTGGACGAGCGAATTTCACAGCAACCGATGAATTGGATTGCCGAAGGCGCCCTGTCCTTCGAACCGGTTACCACCCGGCAACCGGCCCCGGATCATCCGGAGTTGCCCCTCAGGGCCAGGCGCCACATTGTCAGGGATGCCCTGCACGCCGCCTCCGATATCGCCGCCATGGCGAGAGACCCGGACGTTTGTATCGAACCGGCCTGGAAGGTCTCCCACCTCTACGGCATGCCTTGCGCCTTCTACCATCAATTACCCACCGCTTATTATCTGGCAGCGCGGTTCCACGATGACTTCGAACAGGCGGTACTCCACGCCATCAACGGCGGCGGCCAGAATCAATCCCGGGCCATGCTGGCCGGGGCGCTGGTGGGCGCGCAAGTAGGCCTTGCCGGCATTCCGCTACGGTTACTGAACGGCCTTGAACGCGCAGATGAATTGCGGCAGTTGGCCTGCGCCCTGTCGTCCCAAATACCAGATTGACTCTGCAGCCTTACAGATACCGGCTGGACCAGGCCACGAGCATATCCGCAACATATTCCGCATCCACAGCGCTTGAGAGCAGATGGTCGGCGTTATCCAGGGAAATAAAGCTTTTGGGATGCTTGGCCGCCTGATAGATGGTGGCCGCTTCGTTGATATCCACAACCTGGTCAACCGGCGAATGAAAAATAATCAGTGCCTTACGCAGATTACCGATGTGGTCCGGTGTATTCCATTGCACCAGGTCATCCAGCATCTGCGACTTCACATTGAATTTCCGACCCGCCAGGGTCACTTCAGCTTCACCGGATTCACGAATCTCGTCGGCCTTGCTGTCAAAAAGATGCTGGACGTGATGGGCTGTAGCTGGCGCCCCGATGGTGGCAACCGCTTCAACGGACGGCATGCGTTGGGCCGCCGCCAAAACCGCGGCGCCTCCCAGGCTGTGACCAATGATCATTCGTGGCGCTTCGTAGTGTTCCTTGAGGAATTCGCCGGCCGTCAGCAAATCCTCGATGTTGGAGGAGAAATTGGTATTGCCAAAGTCCCCGTCACTGTTGCCCAACCCGGTAAAGTCGAAACGCAACACACCGACACCGTGCTTCACGAGGGCGCGCCCTATCCGGGACGCTGCTGCAATATCCTTTCCACATGTGAAACAATGGGCGAACAGGGCCATGGCGTATGGCTTGTCCTGGCTCGGCAACTCCAGTAAGCCGGCAAGATTCTGGCCTTGGGAGTTTGCGAACTCGACTTTGGATCTTGTCATAGTGTTTTTCCTTGCCCGTTAAGATGGTCTACTTTTAATGGACTACCAAGCAGAGCCAATTGTTACAACAAAGGCCATGGAATGACGTTTTTCTTTCGTGAGAATCGCTGCCCTATCCCGTTACCGCTCCTCAGTGTTCTGGTGATACTCCTGTTTCCGCTGGGTGGCTGCTCTACGGGCACGCTCAACGCCAAACTGGGCCACACGGCCACTGCTTCCCACTATGACTTCCAGTCGCGACTGCCCGCGAACGACGAACGGCTGTTTGTTGTACTTGCCTTTTCCGGAGGCGGTACCCGAGCCGCAGCGCTTTCCTATGGCGTTCTGAATGCACTTCGTAATGAGCGACTGGTGATTGACAACCAGCCCACCCGATTGCTGGATCAGATCGATGTGATTTCCGCCGTTTCTGGCGGTAGCTATACTGCGGCTTATTACGGTCTTTTCGGGGACCGGTTGTTTGAAGATTTCGAGGCGCGTTTCCTACGTCGCAACTGGCCGCGTACTTATGGCTGGATGCTGGCGAACCCGTACAACATGGCCCGGCTGATCTCTCCTGATTTCAACCGCTCGGATCTGATGGCAGAGTTTCTGGGCAAGCAGGTTTTTGATGACAAAACCTTTGCCGATCTGTCGCTTGGGCCACTTCCATTTGTGATTATCAATGCCACGGATTTGAACAATGCCCTGACCTTTTCCTTCATTCAGCAACAGTTTGATTTCCTCTGCTCAGGCTTGAGCAAGTACCCCGTTGCCAACGCCGTCATGGCCTCCTCGACCGTACCACCCGCATTCGCTCCGGTGAGACTCCGTAACTACTCTGGTTGCGACCCAAGTAACAAACCCTGGGTTACCGAGGCGCTGAACGAACGAAACTTGTTGGCAAGAAAGTTTGCCGTCGCCCAAGGGCTGTCACGTTACCTCGAGCCGGGGCGCATGCCGTATCTCAATCTGGCCGACGGCGGCATTACTGACAACATCGGTGTGCGGGGTTCCATGATGAGCCCGGTCGCACACCGTGGCGATGTTCGAAAAATGGCTGGTGCTTTTACCGTGACGGCTCTCAAGAAGGTCGAAAAAGTACTGGTTATCCTGGTGAATGCCCAGGTATCCCCTCCCTATCCATGGTCAATTTCTGGCAAGGAGCCCGGCGCATACGATACCCTCGCGGCCTCCTTTGATGCGGCGTTCAATACATTAACCACTGAAAACATCGCCCAGGCGCGCCGGGAATTTCTGGCATGGGGCGAGAGTCTCAATCTCACCCGCCCACCCGGCAAGCCACTTGTTAACGTCTACTTTTCAACCCTGACATTCAATCAGGTTGAAAATCCTGCCAGGCGGGCCCACTATAATGCACTTCCCACAGCGGCACTGACTGCCGGTGACATCGACGCCCTGGTTGGGCTTGGCGGGGAGCTTCTGCGCCAATCCGAGCCGTTTCAACAGTTTCTCATTGACACGAAAACGCTGCCCGGCGCATCGGGCGATACTAAAACCGATACTCCGCCATGAATGAGCCAAAGCTGTTTCTCGGATCTTCGCTCGATGGCAAGTTGCGGTCATCGACAGTGTCCGTGGACAGCCAAAGGCTCAAATGGGCTCCAAAGCGCGGCCCTACCCAATGCAGGCCCAGGATGGTTTGACCGACGGTGCGGTTAATGCTGACCCTATTCCTGTCTGTCCATTCATTATTTACCAAAAGGTTACCCTCACGCGGCAGTGCCCAGGCAAAATAGGTTGCTCTCAGCGTAATCGAGGCATACAACCAGTTACCTCCAGTTGGCAAAATATTCGCATCATAGTCCATTCCGCGACCTACCGGGTCCGGAATAAAGTGGAATCCTCGCGGGCGATCACCAAACCGAAACTCCAGCCCTGGCTGCGCAAAGGTAAAAAAGTTACCCGCTGCAAGATCTCCAGTCAGGGCAACGTCAAACCAGGAATTGCGGTACAGCCGACGCTTGGCACTCAGATACCCATTCAGTATGGGCTCGAAATCGAGCTGATTGCCCCAGCCCTCAGGGTCGTCACCGCCCATCGCTGCATGAACAGCCTTCTGGGATTGCTCGGCAAATGCCTGTTCCCCGACCCAGCCAAACAACCATTGGGCACCAAAAAAATACTCGTCATCGAACCCGTAAAAACTGTTGCCCCAGCCCAGAAACCCCACATAAGGAACGTCATTTTCAATGAGCGCCGACTGTTCAATGTCTGCCGGCGTCTGCATGTTCTGACCCAATACCCAACTTTCGCGATAGCTCAGTCCGGGCTTATCGGGAATGGCCCAAGCCAACAGAGACTTGCCGAAAGCCGGCGTACCCCCGGTTTTATCCAGCGAGTTGACCGGTTCGGACGAGATGATGACCGAAGTGCCATTGGTGAACTGATTGTCGGAACTGAGGATAACGTCGTTGGAAAGTTCAAGCCTGATGGTCGTTTCAGCTTTGGCGTTTTCCGCCAGAACTACGGCGCAGATCATCAGCCCTGACGAGAACAGTCGGGAACAACCTTTTACGCTTTTAACCAGCCGTGGTTTTGTCATGGTGCTTTTCCTCACCTTTTAAATCGTCCTTTCAAAGGACCACCAAACGCCTCCAATTGTTACACCGAATGTCATGAAAGAACCAGAACTCGCCCCAGACCGACAGACCCCGTACGTTACAGACAAACTGAACACACAAGGGGCAGCGCAAGAGAGCTTTCTGTAACAACCGCTTCAACAAAGTGTCCCTTAATCCAGACCAACAACGAACCATCAGCTCTGGAAACAGGATTCTCCACATGATCTTCCGTCAAATGTTTATATTTTCGAGTCTGGCGCTGAGCGCCGCGCTAGTGATCGCCAGCATCCTCTGGCCCGGCATTAGCTGGATCTGGTTGATCATAGGACCGTTTTTTATTCTGGGCATTCATGACCTTACCCAGAACAAACACACACTCCTCAGGATCTATCCGGTTATTGGCCACTTCCGTTACCTGTTCGAATCGGTTCGGAGGGAGCTGCAGCAGTACTTTGTGGAATCCGATCTGGATGGCGCTCCAGTCAGCCGGGAATTTCGCAGTCTCATCTATCAGCGTGCCAAAAAAGATGATGACACCCGCGCCTTTGGCACCATCTTCGATGTCTACCGCGACGGTTATGAATGGGTAAACCATTCCGTGGCACCCAAGGCGTGCCTTCCAACCAATTTGCGGATCACCTTTGGCGGGGCGGAATGCACCAGGCCCTATGAAGCCTCCCCGTTGAACATCTCCGCCATGAGTTACGGCGCCCTCAGCCGCAATGCGGTGATGGCACTCAACCGCGGCGCCAAACTCGGAAACTTCGCCCACAACACCGGCGAAGGCGGGATCAGCGACTGGCACCTTGAGTACGGCGGTGACCTGATCTGGCAAATCGGAACCGGTTATTTTGGTTGCCGCACGCCAGAAGGCGTATTTGATCCCGACCTGTTCGCAAAGCAGGCAGGGCTGGATGTGGTCAAAATGATCGAGATCAAACTGTCCCAAGGAGCCAAGCCCGGGCATGGCGGTGTGCTGCCCGCTGCCAAGCTTACCGAAGAAATTGCCCGTATCCGTATGGTGCCTATGGGGGAGGACGTATTGTCACCACCCGGGCACTCGGCCTTCTCCAATCCTATTGAACTGCTCCAGTTCGTTGCGCAGCTGCGCAAACTCTCGGGCGGTAAACCGGTGGGCTTCAAGCTATGCCCCGGCAACAAACGGGAATTCCTGGGTATCTGTAAAGCCATGCTGGAAACCGGTCTGCGACCGGATTTCATTACCGTGGACGGCGGCGAGGGGGGCACAGGGGCCGCGCCGATAGAACTGACCAACTCTGTGGGTATGCCGCTGCGGGATGGCCTGCACTTTGTGCACAATGCGCTACGAGGTATCGGTGTGCGCAGCAAGATCAGAATTGTCGCCTCTGGCAAGGCTTTCTCGGCGTTTCACATGCTGCGGGTGATGGCTCTGGGGGCCGACACCGTGAACTCAGCCCGCGGCATGATGCTGGCACTGGGCTGCATCCAGTCCCGCAGTTGCAACACCAACAACTGCCCCACCGGCATCACCACCCAGAACCCTGCACGCTACGAACAGCTGAATGTGACCGACAAGGGTGTGCGAGTTGCCAACTACCATCACTCCTCCATGGAAACCCTGGCAGAACTGCTCAGTATCCTGGGCAAGGATCGACTGGAAGATCTGGAGCCCGCGGATATTAATCGGCGGGTCAATCAAGGCAGCATTATGACCTATGCCCAGCTGTATCCCTGTATTGAGGATGGGTGTCTTTTGCATACGGACTGCGCCCCGGGTTCCTGGGCCAGTGACTGGCATCAGGCAACAGCGGGCAGTTGGCGTTAGGAGGACAGAACCGTGGTGATAAGAGAGCGTCTTTACAAGCACAGGTGGGGCCAGGCCCTTGTAGAGAAGGAAGTCCATCCTGCAGGCGCAAGAGTGGTCAAGGACTATAGCAAATGTGGTTTTCCCGGCGCACTGATCTATGGTCGGCTACTTCCCAAGAGGGAGTATCACGCACTCCGCAGTCTCGCGGTTTTGAAAGGCATCCCTCAGCAGGTAAGACTCGAGAACCCCCACTCCATCAGTTACCACTACATTGAAGGGCTCCCCCTGCGCCAGTTCGACGGCAACACGCCGCTGCCCCGAACGTTTTTTAAAGACCTGTGGGAACTGACGGCCAACATACACCGCCATGGCTTTGTGCATCTGGATCTGGGCAACCGTGGCAACATTCTGGTTCGTGACGATGCCAGCCCCGCCATTATCGACTTCGCCTCCTGCACATCCACCCGCCAATTCCCCGGCTGGCTGCGGCGCGCGCTTGAGAAGCGTGACCGCATCGGCCTGGTGAAACTCTGGCACAGATATTCGCCGGAGACCATGCCACCGGTGCTGGCTGACTACTTCAACCGGCACTATCACAGGCATCTCGCGACACCGACCAGGCTTTACAGGGAAACCCGGCGCTGCCTTGAATCACGAGGATCGCAGGGCGAATGTGGGCGAGTCCGTCGGGCCTGGGTTGCCATCAGTGTTGCGATATCCATCGCGGCAGCCATCGGGCTGGCGATTTGGTAGCGATCAGGCAAGCCCTTTCACTGCCGTTGCTGATCCATTAACAACACCCTCCCTGGCTGGTAATAACGTCACCCTGCGCGCTCCCGTCTCCAAAGGGCACGTCGGTACCGCAATCCTTGAAAATGCCAAAATGCGTGCCACCGTCGCCAATAAATCCGAAATGCTCTGAAAACCGGGTGTCTCTCAGCATACGGTGGGTATTGCCGCACACGGGAAACACTTTTCCCGCCGGAATGGCATGGTGTTTGTCGAGATCAAACTGATGGGGGTGGTGCGCGATAGTGCCGCGATAAATAACCGCCTGGCCATAATCCTCACAGGCTGGCTCCAGGCCCTCAAGCTTGAATAGCCGGTAGGTGGCCGAATAAAAGCGGATGGGGCCGGTCTTCTCCAGTTGAGCGCTGTTATTGATGGTAATCGGGCTGTCTTTCACCAGGCGCGGGTCGGTGAAGCCAGCCGCTTTCGCCAGGTTCTCAAAATCATTCCAGTACAGTGCGCCACTCAGGCATTCGCCGTAAAGCACCGGGTCGTTTACCAGTGACTCGGGGATTCTCCTATCCGAGTAAACGTCCGAGAAATACATTTCTCCCCCGGGTTTCAGAAGACGATAGACTTCTCTCAGTACCGCTGGTTTATCAGGAGACAGATTGATCACACAGTTGGACACAATGATGTCGAAGCTGCCCGGCTCCAGATCCAGCTCGTCCAGCTTCTCGATATACCCCTTCAGGAACCGCATGTTGGGCCTGGCGAAACCAAAAACCCCGGCCTGATAATCCACGTGCCGGCGGGCCACATCCAGCTGTTCATCGGTCATGTCCACGCCAACCACTTCGCCCGACTCGCCGACGAGGGCCGCCAACGCATACACATCCCGGCCAGACCCGCATCCAAGGTCAAGAATCCGCATGCCTTCCAACTGTTCCGGCGCTACCAGGCCGCAACCGTAATACCTTGTAAGCACTTCATCGTGAATCTTGCCAATAATATGCTTCAGATGACTTGGCAAAGCCTCGTCAGTACAGCAGGCGTTGGTTAGCAGGTCCCCGGACTTCTTGAGTACCTTACCGTAATAATCTTTTACCTGATCGTGAATCATGACGTTCCTCATTACCTGGTCAGTTAGCGACGGACTGCGTCACGGGACCCGCACGTATGGACCTTGTTACACCGCAAGCGGGGAACATGCCCGACCACTCATTTTGTAACAACACGCACCGACGGACGTCTGTACCAGATGCAATGCATGCATGCCCAGCCAAGCTGTCCCTTCCGGGTACCCATCACTGGAGAAGTCGTATGATAAACCACGATCTCAGAGTAGCCGCAACCATCTTCACAATACTGGCCCTTATGTCAGCCCTGCCGGCCTATGCCGCTGATAACGAAGCTATCCGCGCGCAACTTGCCCTGGAAGGATACAGTCCCGTCTCCTACTATGAACAGGGCCATCCCGAGAAGGGCTCCAGAGACCATCAGAGCACCTATCAAGGGAACGTGTACTGGTTCACCGGTGCCGCCCAGAAGGATGCCTTCGATGCAAACCCGGCAGCCTATGCACCGTCCTTTCCACGAAGCTGCCCCTATAATCTGGCGCAGGGGCGCCTGGAGACCATTGACCCGACGAACTTCAAGATCGTTGATGGCCAACTGCTGCTGTTCCACCGATCCACAGAGCGAGACGGGCTTAGACAGTGGGAGGAAAGCATCTCCAGCTCCCGGATAACCGAAAAAGAACTGCTCCGAAGAGCCAAGGGCAACTTTCTCGATCTCAAATTCTGACCATGACAAATAAGGATTCCCAATGACCTGCACCGTGTCCAGCGACAGAAAAGCCACGATGATCGCCGCCCTTGCCGGTGGGTGGGTTGCAGATGCGGCCAGTCTCGGTTTGCACTGGCTGTACGACAGCCAGCGCATCCATGAAGTTGGCGGCGCATCACCGGAATTTCTGCCACCGAAGGCCGACTATTTCAAAGGCGGATTCGGTTACTTTGCTCATGAAGGCAAACAGGCTGGTGATATCAGCCACTACGGTGCAGCCACAGGGGTACTGACCGACAGCCTGCTGGCTCATAACGGCACCTTGGATATCCGCGATTACCAGCGGCGCTTTCGGGCGTTCTTCGGGCCCGGTGGCCGCTGGCAGGGTTATATCGACAACCCCACCCGGGGCACACTGGACAACCTGAGCACCATCGAACAAAAAGCCATTGAGCAGGCCCTGTCAGCCACCTCAATCAAACTGACGGATAAACAAAAGCGGGTGTTGGTTCAGAAGGTTTTACCCTACACCCGACGCCTGAGCGGCGAGCAACTGGCAGATCCTGTCCGCAAGGCCATAAGCCTTACCTATCAGGAACCGGAGATACAGGAAGCCGGCGTTCACCTGGCCGAGACCATCGACCATCACCTGCTGCCGGAAAGTGGCGCCGACGACATGCAACTGCCGGCAATCTCCAAACTACCGCCACTGGTGGCAAGCTATTACGGCAGCAACAACCTGCTGAAGGTCACAGAAGCGGCGGTTCGGGTGACCAATCACAATGACGAAGCCGTGGCTTGGGCAAAATGCGCAGCGCGACTTCTGGATCACCTTTTTCGGGGCAACCCCATGTCAGTGGCTCTGGACGCTGGAACTGCTGAAGCACCAGCCCCGGAAAACCTCAACAAAGCCCGGACCGGCTCTGTTCTGGACGCTCCCGGCGCGGGCGACGTCTATGGCCGCACCTGTTATCTGCATGAGGCCATGCCGGTGATCTTTCATATTTTGAGCCATGCCAGCAGCTATACAGAAGCCGTTCGCGCCAATATTCAATGCGGGGGCGATTCCTGTGGACGGGCCTGGATCATCGGGCCGGCCCTGGCGGCACTTTACGGCGTCGGCGGTGAGCGCGGCATTCCTCTGAGCTGGCTGGCACGGCTTACGGATGCCCCTGCAATCATCGCCGATGTTGAATCACTCGTTGAAAACAGAAGAAGGGCGTAATTGCCCAATTTTCACCCCCGACTATGCTTCAGGTACGATGTACGTTGAAAGGAGGCTTTATGAAAACGCTATTGATCAATACATTGTTAGTAATTTCACTGTTCGCAAGTGCGCCTTTGCTTGCACAGGATAAACCGTTGAGAGTCGGGATGTCTGGCCAGTATTTCCCGTTTACCTTTGTCGAGCAGGATGAGCTTAAAGGTTTCGAAGTCGATGTCATGAACGCTCTGGGCGAGGAGATGGGGCGGGATATCCAGTACGAAACCGCCAACTTCTCCGGCCTGTTTGGCATGCTGCAATCCGGGCGCATCGATACCGTTGCGAATCAGATCACCATCACCGAAGAACGGAAGAAGGCGTATGTTTTCAGCGACCCTTACGTTTATGACGGTGCACAAGTTGTCACCAAAAAGGGCAATGCCGAGGTTCGGGGTGTGGAAGACCTGAAGGGGAAAACCGTTGCCGTGAACCTGGGGTCCAATTTCGAGGCACTCCTGCAGGAGCTTCCCTATGCGGACCAGATCACTATTAAAACCTATGAGAGTAATCTGGAGCGGGACACCGCCCTGGGTCGCGTGGATGCGTTCGTGATGGACCGGGTCAGTGCCAGCCAGATCATCAAGGAGAAGCCTCTTCCCCTGGAACTGGCAGGCCCCACTTTCTCACAGATCACCAATGCCTACCCGTTCCACGACACCGAAGCCGGACGAGCCCTGCGAGATGAGGTTAACAAAGCCCTAGCGACCCTGCGTGACAACGGCACCCTGGCGTCCATTTCCGAAAAGTGGTTCGGCACGGACATCACCCAGCCCTGAGGGGCACACCGAGGCCTGATTCCCTATGGACGTGTTGAACGTCGAGTACATGCTTGGCCTGGTACCTGTTCTGCTCAGGTACCTGCCCCTCACCCTGCAATTGGCGGGCATCGGAATGGTGCTTGCATTGATTCTTGCCTGCCTGTTTGCCGTTGTCCGGGTGCTGGGCATTCCGGTGCTCAACCAGTTAACTATCGTTTTCATTTCCTTCTTCAGGGGCACACCGCTATTGGTGCAACTGTTCCTGTTCTATTATGGACTGCCCCAACTGTTCAGTGCACTAACGGTGATAGATGGCGTCACCGCGACAGTCATGGGTCTGACCATGCATTTTTCCGCCTACATGGCCGAATCCATCCGCGCCGCCATCGTGGGTGTTGACCGCAGCCAGACCGAAGCCGCCCTGTCTATCGGTATGACCAATGGCCAGTTGATGCGGCGGATTGTCCTGCCCCAGGCTACCCGAGTGGCTTTGCCCACTTTGATGAACTACTTCATCGACATGATCAAGGCGACCTCTCTCGCCTTCACCCTGGGCGTCACTGAACTGATGGGCGCCACCCAGAAAGAGGCGGCCGGCAGCTTTCTGTACTTCGAGGCGTTCATCGTTGCCGCCATCATGTACTGGATCGTGGTTGAACTGCTGTCCAAACTTCAACACTATCTGGAAATCCGCCTGAACAAGGCCTATAGCCGATGATCAAACTGGCGTCACTGAGCAAACAATTCGGCAAGACCGTGGTTCTCGACGGGATTGATCTGACCATTGAGAAGGGCGAAATTGTGGTGATCATCGGCCCTTCGGGAACCGGAAAATCCACCCTGTTGCGCTGCATCAATTTCCTGGAACAACCCACTGCAGGAACCATGACTGTGGGTGATCTCACGGTGGATGTGAACCGGGCCAGCCGGGCGGATATCCTCGCCATGCGACGGCAAACCGCTTTTGTGTTCCAGAACTACGCGTTGTTTGCCAACAAGACGGCGCTGCAGAACATTGCCGAGCGTCTGCTGGTGGTGGATAAATGGCCTAAAGAACAGGCGCACCAAAGGGCTCGCGAGATCCTTGAACAGATCGGCTTGGCGGACAAGGCGGATGCCTACCCCGCCTCCATGT
>JAGPVT010000063.1 GCA_018066865.1 Marinobacter sp.
GACATGGACGAGTCCGGATAATCTTGCTTTGGGTGAAGCCACGGATTGTAAGAAAATAACGCCCGCGATGAAACGGAGGAGAACATTATGCCTGCCAGTGACCACGAACTCGAACGAGCAGGAAACCAGTTGGCGGAACAACTTCTGGCAACGGGCCATACATTGGTAACCGCAGAAAGTTGCACCGGTGGCTGGGTTGCCAAGGTGCTTACAGACAGAGCGGGCTCCTCCGCCTATGTGGTGGGCGGCCTGGTTACCTATAGCAACGACGCCAAACAGAGGTTGCTGGGGGTTACTGATGCCTCTCTGGATAATCATGGCGCCGTCAGCGAGCCGGTGGTCCGGGAAATGGTTGCAGGCGCATTGGCAACAACCGGAGCCGGTGTTGCGGTGGCTATTAGCGGTGTCGCGGGGCCCGGAGGCGGCAGTGAAGAAAAGCCCGTTGGCATGGTCTGGTTCGCCTGGGGTAGTAGCGTGAAAACTACCGAAGCGGTAGTGCGGCATTTCAGCGGGGATCGTGATCAGGTGCGTCGGCAGGCAGTTCTCTTTGCTCTGCAAGGTGTTAGCGAGTTTTTGGTGGGAGCATGAGTACTTCGATAATAACAGGGGTTGGCCTCTCCCTCGGGGTATGTTTTAATACTGTTCAAATATACAGGGAATTCGCTGTTACCGTTGTACAGGTTCCCGCTTAACTACACCTCCACCGGCTTGCCATACCTTGCCGGCGGCCAAGGCAACAGAGGGTTTGCACTGATGGAAGACAACCGCAAAAAAGCATTGAGCGCAGCACTGGGCCAGATTGAGCGCCAGTTCGGTAAAGGCGCAGTCATGAAAATGGGCGACCAGCCCCGCGAAGCCATGCCTGCGGTCTCCACTGGTTCTCTGGGGCTGGATGTTGCTCTGGGTATAGGTGGCTTGCCTTATGGTCGGATTGTTGAAATTTACGGTCCTGAAAGCTCCGGTAAAACAACTTTGACCCTTCAGGTGATTGCCGAAGCACAGAAAGCCGGAAAAACCTGTGCCTTTATCGATGCTGAGCACGCCCTGGATCCGATCTACGCAGAAAAGCTCGGTGTCAACGTGGACGACCTTCTGGTTTCACAGCCGGATACTGGTGAGCAGGCTCTGGAAATTGCAGACATGCTCGTACGCTCCAACGCGGTAGACGTCATCATTGTTGACTCCGTAGCAGCCCTGACACCGAAAGCTGAAATTGAAGGCGAGATGGGAGATAGTCACGTTGGCCTCCAGGCCCGACTTATGTCCCAGGCTCTGCGCAAGCTCACGGGTAATGTGAAGCACGCCAGCTGCCTGTTGGTCTTTATCAACCAGATCCGTATGAAAATCGGCGTGATGTTTGGCAGCCCGGAAACCACCACCGGCGGTAACGCCCTGAAATTCTACTCATCTGTACGCCTCGATATCCGCCGCATCGGCGCGGTAAAAGAAGGCGACGAAGTTGTCGGTAACGAGACCCGCGTCAAGGTCGTCAAGAACAAGGTAGCGCCGCCTTTCCGGCAGGCCGAGTTCCAGATTCTTTATGGCAAAGGCATCTACCAACTGGCTGAAGTGCTCGATATGGGCGTTAAAGAAGGCTTTGTGGACAAATCCGGCGCCTGGTATGCCTACAATGGTGACAAAATCGGCCAAGGCAAAGCCAACGCCTGCAAGTTCCTGGAAGAGAACATGGACATTGCGAAGGAGATTGAAGCCAAAGTGCGTGACAGGCTGATGCCGAAGCCGGTTGCCAAGAAAGATGCTGCTGCCGCTGAAGTAGAAGCGGACGCTGAATTGCTCTAAAACAAGCCGGAAGGTGCGTTATGGACCGCAAAAAGAAATTGCTGATTGTTTCTCATGCGCCTTCCCCGAATACCCTCACCCTGCGCAACGCCGTTGCACAGGGTGCAGGCCACGAAGATATTGAAAACGTTGAAGTAACCGTGTTGGCACCACTCGATGCCGGCCCCGATGATGTTCTTGCCTGTGACGCCATTATCCTTGGCACCACCGAAAACCTCGGTTACATGAGCGGCGCTTTGAAGGATTTCTTCGATCGCAGCTACTATCCCTGCCTGGAAAAAACCCAGGGGCTACCATTCGCCTATTACATTCGCGCGGGCCATGATGGCACCGGAACGCAGCGCGCCATTGAGAGCATCACAACAGGGCTTCGTTGGAAAGTCGTTCAGGAGCCTCTGCTATGCCGTGGCGAGTACCGGGATGAGTTTGAAGAGCAGTGCTGTGAGTTGGGAATGTACGTTGCGGCCAGCCTGGATGCCGGGCTGTTTTGAAAATTTATTAATTGGCGAATCGGTTGTAGAGGCCTTCAATGCGTGACAGGGCATTATCCACAGCTCTGGAATACCCCTTTTAGGCAGTAAGCCGGGTAGCGATCCTTGATCCTGCGATCTGCGGAGTCACTCGTCATAGATCTGCATCCATTCGTATTTTGTCGTTGTTATTGCCCGCCATCAGACTAAAGCGTAATGGTCGTGTGGGTAAGTGTAGTGTTCGGACAAAGATCAGGACAATGATGCCCGACAACAACGTGATTTCAATCACAAAGCGACGCTTTCGGGAACGTTTATTACAATTCTTTTCCCCGGGCGCGACAGACCGGCCTGCAAAACCTACAATGACCGGCCAATGAGTCAACCGTTACAGGACCCAACCTTGAAGTCACTGTCTCTGCAACAGCTATACAAAGCCTGTGTTCTGAAAGATCTGCCGTTCAAGTCCACCAAACAACTGGAGCCCTTGGCTGAAATCGTCGGCCAGAATCGCGCCCAGGAAGCGGTGCGCTTTGCGCTGGCCATGCCCCATGGTGGGTATAACGTGTATGCCGTGGGTCGCAACGGGTTAGGCAAGCGAACGATGATGCTGCGCTACCTTGAGCATCATCTGGACACCGAGCAGCAAAGCCACGATTGGTGCTACGTCGCCGATTTTGAAGAACCCCGGGTTCCAAAGCTGCTTCAGTTGCCAGCAGGCAAGGGTGTGCGGCTCAAGCAGGACATGGAAAAACTCATGAGCCGGCTGGTCAAGGTTATTCCGCAGACCTTCGACAGTGACAGCTTTCTGGAGCGCTCCGAGCAACTCAAGGAAGAGTATGGGAAAAAGCAGGAAGACGAGCTTGAGAAAGTAGCCGCGCAGGCGCGTCGCAAAAAAGTCAGCCTTACGATTACGACGCCCGGTGGCTATCGCCTGGTGGCGATGAAAGGTGACAAGCCCCATACCGCTGAGACATTCAAGGCGCTGACAGAAGCGCAGCGGGAAAAGTTCGAAGATTCCGTCAACAAGCTTGAGAAAAAGCTCCGGCAGGCACTGCGCAAACTGGCTGATTGGGAACAGGAGTACGCCGATAAGCAGCAAGCACTGAACCGGGAGACTCTGGAGGGTATATCTGGTCATCAGATTGACGAGTTGATTGAGCATTACAAGAATCTTCCGGACGTGGTTGCATACTTTGAAGCCATGCGGGCAGATCTGGTTGAGAATCTGGAGATCTTTCTCGACGACAACGAAGAGCAGGCGGCTATTGCCTATGCGTCGTTGGATAAAAAGATGCCGCGACGTTACCTGGTGAACGTTCTGGTGCACCAGAAAACCAATGAGGTTCCAATGGTGGTGGAAGACAATCCGACCTACCACAACCTGTTCGGGTACGTTGAGAACGTTACCTACAAGGGCACCGTGTTCACGGATTTTTCCCTCATTCGAGCAGGCAGTCTGCACCGGGCCAACGGCGGCTATCTGTTGATGGATGCCATCAAGATGCTCGAGCAGCCCTTTGTCTGGGATGGACTCAAGAGAGCACTGCGAGCCCGGTCCATTCAGATCAACTCCCTTGAGCGTGAGCTAACGCTTTCCGGCACTATTTCCATTGAGCCTCAGGGTGTGCCGCTGGATGTAAAACTCGTGCTTTTCGGCGATCGCGAAACCTGGATGTTGTTGCAGGATTACGATCCGGAGTTTGCGGAACTGTTCCGGGTAACCGCAGACTTTGAGAATGAAATGTATCGCTCGGATGACAGCCAGGTGATGTACGCAAAGTTTATTGCCAGCGTGGTCAAAGAAAAGAACCTTCTGCATTGCACCAACAAGGCGGTGGCAAGGATCATAGAATACAGCGCCCGCATGGCAGAGCATCAGGACAGGCTTTCATTGCACGCGGCAAATATTGCCAACCTGCTTCGGGAATCCGACTTCTGGGCGAGGCAAGCCGGCGCCAAGCTGATTCAGGATGTGCATGTTGAGCGTGCGCTGGAGAGTGCCAAATACCGCAGCAGTCGGATTCGTGATCAGTTTTACGATTCGATTCGTGATGGCTCTACGCTGGTATCAACCGAGGGTGCGGTCGTCGGGCAAGTGAATGCGCTTTCTGTGCTGTCTACCGGCGGGTTTGAGTTCGGGCTGTCCAACCGGGTAACCGCGACCTGCTATTATGGAGATGGCGGAATTATCGATATTGAGCGAGACGTGAAGCTGGGCGGAAATATTCACTCCAAAGGCGTGATGATTCTCAGCTCCTGGTTGGCTTCCCACTTTGCCGTGACCGATCCAATGCACCTCTCCGCAAGCCTCACGTTTGAACAGAACTATGGCGAGGTGGACGGCGACAGTGCGTCACTGGCTGAGCTCTGTGCGCTGATATCCTCGCTGTCGGGTATCCCGGTGCGGCAAGACCTTGCTATTACCGGCTCTGTAAATCAGTTTGGTGAGGTGCAGCCGATCGGTGGAGTTAATGAGAAAGTTGAGGGCTTCTTTGCCACCTGCCAGCTCAAGAGTGGACTGACGGGTTCCCAGGGAGCGATCGTACCTGCGAATAATGTCCAGAACCTCATGCTGGACAGCGAAGTGGTGCAAGCGGTTCGTGAGGGCCGATTTGCCGTATACGCTGTTTCGAATGTTGAGGAGGCCGTTACGTTGCTGTTGGGCAAACCAGCCGGGAAGGTAGACAGCAAAGGCAACTATCCGAAACAGAGTGTTTTTGGCATTATCCAGCAACGGCTTGAGAAAATGCGCGAACACGAGCGTCAGGAACACGCCCGGGACGATCAAAAAGATCCGTCAATTCATTGAGCGGCGGCCACAATAAAACAGACAGGAGAGAACACGCCCATGACTGATATTCAGCAAACTGTATACGTGGTAGAGGACGACGAGGCCGTTCGTGACTCACTGGAGTTGTTACTGAAGTCCGATGGCAAGCTGGTCAAAACCTATGAGAATGCGGCGGTGTTCCTCAAGGATTACTCCGAAAAGATGGCCGGCTGCATAGTGCTGGATATCCGCATGCCGGGTATGGATGGCATGGAGCTGCAAAAGAAACTGAACGAGAAGCACTCCATCTTGCCAATTATTTTTGTGACCGGGCACGGTGATGTGCCCATGGCGGTCGATGCCATGAAAGAGGGCGCTGTAGACTTTATCCAGAAGCCCTACCGTGAAGAAGCGCTGCTTGAGAAAATCGAAGCTGCGCTGGAGCAGGATCTGGAACAGCGCAAAACGCTTGATGAGAAGCAGGAGATTATTCGTCGGATCAAGAGCCTGACCCCTCGGGAGCACGAAATCATGGATCGAATGATAGAAGGCCAGGCCAACAAGGTCATTGCTATCGAGCTGGAGATCAGTCAGCGCACCGTTGAGATTCATCGCTCCAGAGTCATGCACAAGATGGGTACCCATTCACTGGCACATCTGGTTCGCATGGTGCTGTCCGTAAAGAACCTTATCGACGCGCGGTAATACCACCGGCATCATACGGTTATCTTATTGACCGGCCTTTTACTATATGACTGAAGTTGTCAGCGAAAATGCAGAGGTTACGGTTCTGCTTGTGGATGACAATCCTCAGAACCTGAAAGTGCTCTATGAGACACTGAAAGACAAAGGCTACCGGCTCCTGATCGCCAATGAAGGCGAAAAAGCACTGGATCTTGCTCACCGGCACCAGCCTGAAGTCATCCTGCTTGATATCATGATGCCTGAAATGGATGGTTATGAGGTGTGTCAGCGCCTCAAAGCCAATCCGGCTACCTCCGACTGTGCAGTTGTATTCCTTTCAGCGCTGGATGATCTGCAAGCCAAGGTAAAAGGCTTCTCTCTTGGCGGCGCCGATTATATTTCCAAGCCGTTCCAGTCTCTTGAAGTCATCGCCAGGGTTAAGACCCACGCCCGCGTAATCCGGCTTGAGCGTGAGTTGCAGGCGCGTAATCGGGAACTTCAGGGTGACCAGGCCCGCATCCTCAACTCCATCAGTGAAGGCATTTACGGCCTTGATGAGCACGGCACAATCGAGTTCGCCAACCCTGCCGCGGGCGTCATCATGCGATGTCCGGTAGAGGATCTGATTGGCCGTAATTTTTTTGAAACTCACTTCTCAACAGCAACTGAAGGCCAGCCGGGCCTCCCGGTTTACGCCACCTGTCGCGAGGGTATCGCCGAGAATCAGCGCGATATCCGGATGCAGCGTACGGATGAAACAGGATTTCCTGCTGAATATCGCTCCACACCCAAACACGATGGCGATGAATTGCACGGAGCCGTTGTTGTGTTTCGTGATATTACCGTTGAACTGGAGAACGAGCGCGCGCTCGATGAGGCGCGCGAGCTGGTTCAGGAGCAGCGCGACCAGCTGGCGCACACGTCCCGCCTGACCACCATGGGTGAGATGGCTGCGGGTGTTGCCCATGAGGTAAATCAGCCGCTGACGGCGATTGCCAATTACGCCCGTGTTTCCAAGCGGATGATGTCTGTTGAGAACCCAAACCTGACCGTGCTGCAGGAAACCCTCGACAAGATTGAGGCTCAGTCTCACCGCGCCAGTGAGATTATTCGCAGGATCCGGCGATTTGTGAAAAAGCCGGCGACGGGTAAGGAAGTTCTGTCCTTATCAACACTGCTGGAGGACACGCGTCAGTTTGCAGAGGTGGACGCGCGTAACAATGATGGAGCAATTGAGCTGGCCGTGCCGGCGGACTTGCCAGATGTTCTGGCCGATCCGATCCAGGTACAGCAGGTTGCCCTGAATCTGATACGAAACGCGCTTGAGGCTACGCGCAGTGCGGAATCTGAGTTGCCAGTGGAAGTAAGCGCCAGGGTTACAGTTGACGGAGGTGTCCGGGTTGAGGTTCGCGACCACGGTATCGGGCTTGCGGACGATGCAGAAGAAAAGCTGTTTTTGCCTTTTTATACCACCAAAGACGAAGGTATGGGCATTGGCCTGCCTACCTGTCGCTCCCTGATACAAGCTCAGGGAGGTGAAATCGGCTTTGAGCGCCCTGAAGGTGGCGGTGCCTGTTTTTTCTTCACGCTCCCTGTTGCCAGCGCACCCGGCACAACTTCATGTCCTTCCGGTACTTCTGGCGCCGTTTAAAGCCATTCTACCTGCCCGCTGAGGTGCGGTGCATCGGCTCTGGCGTTCAGCAGTTGATAATCCAATCCAGCTTTTCCTGTTCGCCAGTTTAGCTGCGCAGTGCCCGGTAAAAAGAGAGGCTTCTTGAACTGACAGCTCACTCTTACCGGGCCCGGTCGCCACCCACTCTGTTGTTCCAGGGTAGCTAACACATGGGCCTTGCTCCACATCCCGTGTGCTATTGCCCTGGGAAAGCCAAAAGCCCTGGCGCTCAATGCGTGCATGTGAATCGGATTACGGTCTCCGGAAACTTTTGCGTACCGGCGCCCTGTGGATTCCGGCGCATCAATTTCTGTTGTGTTTGGGTAGTGCTCCAGAGGCGGTGGTGCCGTATTTGAGGCGGTCCCCGCCTGCGCCCGTGGTTGGCGGAAGAGCATGGTGCTGGTCTCCTCCCACACCACTGTGCCCGCGGAGCTGGCGTTGGTAATCATGCCAAATTCTATGCCGCGGCTCGTGCGCTCCTGATTCCCCAGGCAGACATCCAGTTTCAGGGTTTCACCCACCCCGATGGGTCTGTGCTGGGTTATGGTGTTGCGCAGATGCACCAGCCCCAGAAGCGGTAATGGAAAAGCCTTTTCGGTCAGCAGCTTCAGGTGAAGCGGAAATGCAAGAATGTGGGGCCAGGTCATAGGTATGTGATTGCCGGGTCTGAATCCACACGCGCGTTCATATTGACTCAGGTTGTCGCCGGCGGTGTGAGCACAAAGCAGTTCAGCGCAGAGTTGTGGAAGTGTAATGTCCGCACCGGACAGGCCTTTTTTCGGCAAGAGAGCCTTGGCGAAAAGTGGGAGGAGTGCCGGTGGGGTGTCTCGATAAACAAGAGTGTCTGGCATGATTTTCTCCCTGATAGCTGGTGTATTCATGGATGGAATATGAAGGATTGACAAAAGATGACGAATGCTGGTGCCCGTTATCTCTGGATTCTGGTACAACTGTGAGTCTGTGGCCTGATATGATCTAATGTAAGACGATAGTATAAGGCAGTCTTTGAGCAAGCCTCGCAAAAACAGAAGCTCACAGAGCTCGGTATCGAGCCTGCTTGCAGTCTGGCAAACCCGTCCAGATGAAGCATTGACTTGGGGTGTTCCGGCGAATGTCTGCCGGGCCAAAGTAGTACCAATAAATACAAAGCGGGACCTTATGCAGGAACAACATGCAAGAACTACGTGACGCAGGCGTGATGCTACGCCTCATCTATGAGGCGATGAAAACGAAGGGTATTGATACCGACCTCATTTTCAGCCGACTGGGTATCAATGCGGATTATATTTACACCGAACAGCTTCGCACTCCTCACAGCGCGCAGACGTTTTTCTGGCAGGCCGTCGAAGATGTGTCCGGTGACCCTGATATCGGCCTTCATCTTGGCCAGCTTCTTCCTGTTTATAAAGGGCAGGTTCTGGAGTACCTGTTCCTGAGTAGCCCGACGTTTGGCGAAGGGTTGCGTCGCGCGAAGAACTACCAGCGCTTGCTCAGTGACGCTGCGAACACCGATTTTTTCATCAAGGGCGATGATGCCTACATGGTGCTGGATGCCGCCTCGGACGATGTTCGGCGCCTCCGGCATTTTAGTGAGTGTTTTGTGCAGGGTTTAATCACGTTTTTTCGCGCCATTACCAATGGCGGTTTTCATCCCTCGCGAGTCGAATTCGAGCATCAACGTAACGAGGGGCTCGATCATGTTAAAGACGTGCTGGGCTGTGACGTAGTATTCGGCGCTAAAGAGAGCCGGTTGTACTTTCCGGCCAGCTTGCTTTCCCATGCATCGCCTCACGCCGAACCGGAGCTTCTGGATTTGCACGAGCGTTTTGCCAGCGAACAGGTTGCCCGTCTCGAGAAAAAGGATATTGTCGGGCAGGTGAAACGCATAATTGCCGAGTTGCTTGATAGCGGTGAAGTTACGCTGGATGCGGTGGCGACCCGGCTGGGGATAAAGCCCCGCACCCTGCGCACGCGGCTGACCGAAGCTGAAAGCAGTTTTAACCAGGTACTTGCGGATTTCCGTTACCGCCTCGCCCGGCAGCTGCTGGCGACAACGGACGAGTCTATTGATGAGATTGTCTATTTAACCGGATTTTCGGAGCCGAGTACGTTTTACCGCGCGTTTAAGCGCTGGTCAGAGATGACCCCAATTGAGTACCGAAAAACAGCGCAAGGCAAAGATGCGATGGTTGATGCCATGTAATACGCTGGTTTTCTGAATTTTTTCAGAAAAGGCGTTGACATAGTCAGGCACCTCTTTATAATGCGCTCTCGTTGTTACCGAGCAATCCGATAGTGGTTGCAAAGCCTTAAAAAGCAATCGGTTATGACTTTTGCGGAGCGGTAGTTCAGTTGGTTAGAATACCGGCCTGTCACGCCGGGGGTCGCGGGTTCGAGTCCCGTCCGCTCCGCCACTTTTTCGAAAAGCCGTTAGCTATGACATAGCTAACGGCTTTTTTCGTTTCAACTCCCAATGAATTGCGCGCGCCCGTCTCTTATGCCTGGCGCTTGCTGTTTGGCTGAAGGGATTCGCTCAGATAGTCCAGTAACATGCGCACCTTCGGTGATAAATGGCGATTATGGGGATAGATGGCCCAGATGCCGTCATCGGCCTCCTGGCAATGCGTCAGAAGAGGAATCAGTTGGCCTGAATCCAGAGAAGACTGCGCGTAGTAATCCGGCAGTTGGACAATGCCGATGCCTTTCAACGCCGCGTCCAGCAAACTCCAGCCGCTATTGCACTTGATATTGCCTGTGATCCGGATATTGCGAGGCTTGCCTAGCTCCTGAAAGCGCCAGTAATCCAGATTGCCTTGCAGGCAGTTATGCTGCTCCAGCTCCGATAGAGAGTGGGGAACCCCATAGGTCGACAGATAATCCGGTGAGGCGCAAACATACAGGGTTCTTGACGACAACCGCTTGGCCATCATGCTGGAGTCCTCCAGCTTACCCATTCGCACTGCCAGGTCATAGCCTCCTGCAACCAGATCCAGCTGTTGGTTGGTCAGATTCATTTGCACCTCAAGTCCCGGGTAACGCAGTACAAAGTCGTTAACCAGAGGAACGATGACTTTTTCCCCGAAGGTCACCGGCGCAGTCAGTCGCAACCGGCCCTTGGGAACGAGCTGAAGATTGGTCATCGAGCGTTCCGCCTCTTCAAGCCCATCAAGTACCTGCCGGCATTGTTGATAATAGATCTGCCCTGCTTCAGTCACCGATACTTTGCGGGTTGTTCGATAAAACAATTTGGTTGATAGCCGGGCTTCCAGTGCGCTGACCTGACGGCTAACCTGAGCCGTCGAGATGCCCAGTTTTTTCGCGGCTGCGGTAAAGCTCTCTGCCTCCGCCACTGCTACAAACTCACTAACCCCTTCCCAAATAAACATTCTCTGATCCTTGCGCCACAGCTTGAGTGGGCGTAAACAAAAAAGCACTGGATTGGAAAATCACCTGACCACTGTTACTCAGTGGTAAAGGTGAATTGACATGATATGGGATTATCTATTCTCGGGATAGGAATACAATGGCTCCATCAACATGGCGGAACCCTCTGCCTGAGCCCTACAACGACCGGAGAGCCATATGACTCAGACCATAAAATCCAAAGCAGCCATTGCGTGGGGCCCCAATCAGCCACTGTCTATTGAAGAAGTGGATGTTATGCCGCCGCAGGCTGGCGAAGTTCGCATCCGCGTTGTGGCCAGCGGTGTGTGCCACACCGACGCGTTTACTCTGTCCGGTGACGATCCGGAAGGCATTTTCCCGGTGATTCTTGGCCACGAAGGCGGTGGCATTGTGGAGTCAATCGGCGAAGGCGTGACCAGCGTCGAGGTAGGCGACCACGTAATCCCGCTGTATACCCCCGAATGCGGCGAGTGCAAGTTTTGCACATCCGGCAAGACTAATCTGTGCCAGAAAATTCGCGAAACTCAGGGTAAGGGCCTGATGCCGGACGGCACCAGCCGTTTCTCCAAAGACGGTCAGCCTATTTTCCATTATATGGGATGCTCGACTTTCTCCGAGTACACGGTGCTGCCGGAAATTGCTCTGGCCAAAGTTAATAAAGAAGCGCCGTTGGAAGAAGTTTGCCTGCTAGGTTGTGGCGTCACCACCGGCATGGGGGCTGTAATGAATACGGCCAAGGTAGAAGAGGGTGCCACAGTGGCCATCTTCGGCATGGGTGGCATTGGGCTATCGGCCATTATCGGTGCCACCATGGCCAAGGCTAGTCGCATCATCGCCATCGACATTAACGAGAGCAAGTTCGAACTCGCCCGCAAGCTGGGTGCCACCGACTGCATCAACCCGAATGACTACGACAAACCGATTCAGGATGTAATTGTCGAGCTGACCGATGGCGGTGTGGACTACTCCTTCGAATGTATTGGCAACGTCAACGTGATGCGTTCAGCTCTGGAATGCTGCCACAAAGGCTGGGGTGAGTCCGTGATCATCGGTGTCGCTGGTGCCGGCCAGGAAATCTCTACCCGCCCATTCCAGTTGGTAACCGGTCGGGTCTGGAGAGGCTCAGCCTTTGGTGGGGTCAAGGGTCGTTCCGAGCTGCCAGGAATCGTCGACCGTTATATGCAGGGTGAGTTCAAGCTTGACGATTTCATTACTCACACGATGGGCCTGGAAGGGATCAACGAAGCTTTCGACCTGATGCACGAAGGCAAGAGCATTCGTTCCGTTATTCACTTCGACAAGTAATCAAAATGGTCGCCCGTGCCTTGTGCGGGTGGCCGTTATTTTGAGAGATTGCCATGAATATTGAAAATCTGAGCGGTAACAAAAGCTTTGGTGGCTGGCACAAGCAGTACAGCCATTACTCGGAAACGCTGAATTGCACCATGCGTTTTGCAATTTACCTGCCACCGCAGGCGTCAAAAGGCGACAAGGTGCCGGCTATGTACTGGCTATCTGGCCTGACCTGCACGGATGAAAATTTCATGCAGAAAGCGGGTGCCCATCGCATGGCAGCCGAACTGGGTGTAGCCATTATTGCACCGGATACTAGCCCTCGCGGTGATGACGTGGCGGACGATGAAGGCTACGACTTGGGCAAGGGCGCAGGTTTCTACGTGAATGCGACCCAGGCACCCTGGAGCCGGCATTACCGTATGTACGATTATGTACTGAACGAACTGCCAGCGCTTGTTGAATCCATGTTCCCGGTTAGTGACCAGCGCTCGATATCTGGTCACTCAATGGGTGGGCACGGAGCTTTGGTTCTGGCATTGCGCAACCCAGAGCGCTATCGCTCGGTGTCGGCCTTTAGCCCGATCAGTAACCCGGTTAATAGCCCCTGGGGCAAGAAGGCCTTTGGCGCATATTTGGGCAAAGATACTTCCACTTGGACTGACTATGACGCCAGCTTGCTGATGCGTAAGGCCGGCAAGTTTGTGCCAGCATTGGTAGACCAGGGTGAGGCCGACGATTTTCTTGTCGAGCAGCTCAAGCCGGAAACGTTAGAAGCTGCCGCCAGGCAAAGCGGCTATCCGCTGGAGCTGAACCGGCGCGAAGGTTTTGATCACAGCTATTACTTTATTGCCAGCTTCATTGATGAACACCTGCGTTTCCATGCCGAGCACCTGTCTCGGTAAGGCAACGGCCCCGGGGAATTTCTTCTTCCGGGGCTATTGCTGGGCGCAGAAGAGGCGTCGCTATAAGAAATTACGGTCCTGACTTGGTCATTTTACGGAACTGCTTCCGATGTTCTCCCGGGCTGAGGCCAAACCAGCGGCGGTATGCCTTGTGCAGTGCGGCTGGATTGGAAAAACCGAGAAGCCAGGCAATTTCGGATAATGAGGTTTCAGTTTCCCGGATGTAATCCCTTGCCAGTTGTTTTCGGGTGTCATCCATCAGTTCCCGGAACCCGGTGTTCTCTGCGGATAGCTGTCGTTGTAATGTCCATGGTGTAACCCCCAACTTTGAAGCAATTGTCTCAAGGCTTGGCGTTTCTCCCTTGAACAAAGGAGTGAGCAGGCTTCTTACCCTGTCTCCGGTTGTCCAGCCACGCTGAATTTCCCGCATTTCCTCGTCACAAAGGCGAACCAGTTTTTCGTGCATGGCCTGTTGTGTCTGCACTGTTCCCTGATTCCACACGTCCTGTCTCACGGTTACGCTGTTCATGGCCGCTCCGAACTGAACTGGGCACCGAAACCAGGCTTCAAACATCTCGTCCAGGCCTGTGGAAGGATATTCTATGGTCACCTTCTCCAGTACATCCCACTGCCCGGTAACCGTGCGTAAAAACTGGGTCCAGGCACTCAGTACCGAGTCCACAACAAAATAATTGAAGGGGTTGTAAGGGCGAATGGAGTAAAACTGCAATCTCCGCTTTTCCGGTTCTGCCTCTGGGGTTCCCCGGCTGTTGCGGCTCGTCAGCAGAGAATAGTGGATCAGTGTCTGTATGGCGCCGCCGGCGGTGCTGGAAGACTCGCCCGCAAGGCCTGCTATGCCAGCGTCGACAGGCCGTGACAGGGCTCCCATGCGTAATCCGAGGGCGGCATTGCCGCAGGCCTGAATGGCAGCATGGCCCAGCCTCATGAATCGTGGAATGCTGATGCGCGCAGCCGATGACGTGAGAGTCTGCTCACTGAGTTGAAAACGACGTGTCAGATCCCCCACGTTAACGCCCTCCGCTTCAGCGGCCCGGAGCAATACGTTCACATAGAGAACGCTGATGTCACCAAGAGGATCCTGGTTGGGAGGAGGTTGAAGGTCGTATGGATCCATGGTGGCTCCTTGGAGTCTGTTGCCTGAGGATAGCAGAATGTTATTCAGGGATATTGTTGAAGGCAACTCGCATCGGTAATTTAGTCATCATTAAAAGAAGCGGGGCGTCAATGCTGCCGCCAATAATTATTTGAGGAGACCCGTTATGACCACCAGCACGATGCCAGGCCTTATTAAATACCCGAATTTGCTTGAGCCGCTTGACCTTGGGTTCACCAAGCTGCGCAACCGGACGCTGATGGGCTCCATGCATACCGGGCTGGAAGAGGCCAAAAACGGCTTTGAGCGTCTTGCGGCGTTTTACGCGGAGCGCGCCAGAGGTGGCGTGGCGCTGATCGTTACGGGTGGTATAGGTCCCAACCCTGAGGGCGGCGTTTTTCAGGGCGCGGCCAAAATGACCAACGACGAAGAAGTGGAAAAACACAAGATTATCACCAGCGCCGTGCACGAAGCGGACGGCAAGATCTGCATGCAGATTCTTCATGCTGGCCGTTATGCCTATTCCCCGGCGCTGGTTGCACCCTCTGCTATTCAGGCGCCTATCAACCCGTTCAAGCCCAAAGAGCTGGACGAAGCCGGTATTGAAAAGCAGATTGAAGACTACGCGGTGTGCGCGCAGCTTGCACAGACAGCCGGTTATGACGGTGTCGAGATCATGGGCTCCGAAGGCTACTTCATTAACCAGTTTATCGTTGCTCACACCAATCACCGCACGGATCAGTGGGGCGGCAGCTATGAGAATCGCATCCGCCTGCCTATCGAAATTGTGCGTCGCGTTCGCGAGCGGGTTGGCGAAAACTTCATTCTGATTTACCGCCTTTCCATGCTTGATCTGATTGAGGACGGCAGCACCTGGGAAGAAGTGGTGCAGCTGGCCAAGGAAATTGAAAAAGCTGGTGCCACGATCATCAATACCGGCATCGGCTGGCATGAAGCCCGTGTGCCCACGATTGCAACCTCTGTTCCCCGTGGCGCTTTTACCAAGGTCACTGCACGCCTCAAAGGTGAAGTGAGTATCCCGCTGGTCACCACAAACCGGATCAACATGCCGGACGTTGCTGAAAAGATCCTGGCGGAAGGCGATGCAGATATGGTTTCTATGGCTCGCCCATTCCTGGCGGATGCGGATCTGGTGCTGAAAGCATCTGAAGATCGGGCCGAAGAAATCAATACCTGCATCGGTTGTAATCAGGCGTGTCTGGATCACACCTTCGGCGGCAAGCTGACTTCGTGCCTGGTTAACCCACGCGCTTGTCATGAAACCGAACTGACCTATGTAAAAACAGCATCACCCAAGTCGATTGCTGTTGTGGGTGCCGGGCCCGCAGGGATGGCGTTTGCCTCGGTTGCGGCAGAACGTGGCCATAAGGTGGCGCTGTTTGATGCCGGCAAAGAGGTCGGCGGTCAGTTCAATATCGCCAAGCTCATTCCGGGTAAAGAGGAATTTCACGAAACCCTGCGCTACTACCGTGTAATGCTGGACAAGCATGGCGTAGATGTGCGGCTCGAAACCCGCGTGAGTGTGGATGATCTGAAAGCCGGCAACTTTGATGAAGTTGTGCTGGCGACCGGCGTTGCGCCCCGGACACCGGATATCGAAGGCATTGACCATCCGAAAGTGATCGGCTATCTCGATGCTCTCCTGGAGCGTAAGCCTGTGGGTCAGAAGGTGGCAGTTGTTGGTGCTGGTGGTATCGGCTTTGATGTGTCTGAATTCATTGTGCACAAGGGCACCTCCGCTGCGCTGGATGCCGGACACTTCATGCGCGAGTGGGGTGTGGATCTGACGGTGGAGCACCGTGGTGGCATTCAGGGTGTGACGCCGGAAGTTCCCGAGCCTGCCCGTGAGGTGTTTCTGTTGCAGCGCAAGTCGTCGAAAGTTGGCAAAAACCTGGGCAAAACCACTGGGTGGATTCACCGAACGTCTCTCAAAAATCGTAAAGTCCAGATGATGCCAGGTGTGACTTACCGCAAAATCGACGATGAGGGATTGCACATCACTGTCACTCCCAAGGGAGCAGAGCAGGGCGAAGATCGGGTTTTGCCGGTGGATACCATAATTCTCTGTGCTGGCCAGGAGCCGTTGCGTGAGCTGCAAAGCGGGCTTGAAGCGGCAGGGCTGCGGGTGCACCTGATTGGTGGGTCAGATGTGGCGGCGGAACTGGACGCCAAGCGTGCTATTGATCAGGGTAGCCGACTCGCCGCCAGTATCTAACCAAAGAGCCTGATCACAAAACGTTGCAGTTTTTCTCTTTGCACCGGAAACTCTCTGGCTAGACTATAAATTTTGAGTCTGCCAGAGAGTTTTTGGATTTTAGGGAGTCTGCAATGGTTTCTGCCGGCCAGGCAACGGACAATTATTCGGCGGTTTTCTTTTTCGAAGGCAACGAAGTAGCTCGTCAGATGCGTGCCAGCGAGTTTGGCGCGTTCCTTGATGGCTATGTCGGTCTGTCGGATCTCGCAGAAACTGATGTAAAAGCAGTATTGGTCGATCTGAGCAGCGATCTTCTGGTGCGTGCTCTAGTGTTTTTCCGTATCTGGTTTGATGAGGAAGGCAGGGCCGACAGCAGCTGGAACGTGCCCATTGAAGAGCTTGCCGCCCGCGGTGCCAAAGGTCCGAACATGGGCGGCGGCGCTATTCGCCTTGTGTGTCGCAGCCAGTGCCCGGAACCCCAGTACGCCTCCGAGTTATGGGATCCGGATATGACCCCGGGCAATAACCATTTCCAGGTGATCCGCAAAGCCGTTAACGCAAACAATCTCAAATTTCGCCGTGTTGAACCCGAGGAAGAAAACATTCCTGTGCTTCGTGCCGGGCAGGAAGACGCCGCTTTGGCTGAAGAAACTCGCACCGAGGCAGATCGTTCGCGTGTGGCTCAGCTGATCCGCGAGCAGCGGCTACGCATCAAAACTCTGCAAAGCGTCCATCGGGATATGCTTTCCGAGGTACAGCGTGAGCACCGGCTTGAAATCAAAGCCCAGAGTAACGAAATCGAAGATATCAGCCAGAAGTATGAACGCCAGCGCCTGAGTAATGAACAGCTGAAGCACCGGTTGGCAGAACGCAATCAACAGTACCTGACCATGCAGGAGCAGATGGCGACCGGTGGCGCGGGAAAAGACCGTGATGATGCCAATGTGAACGCTGAGTTGGTATTGCTGAGGGAGCAACTTGATCGTAAACGGCGCGAGCTGGAACACAGGGATGAGAAATTTGTCGTCCTGGAGCAGGAGGTGTATGAGCTCAGACATCGTGAGCCGCCGGAAAGCTCTATTATGGGACATCTCAAGGGACAGTCTGTTTTCCTGGTAGCCTATCACCCGGGTGTTGGACACCTGACCCTGCCATACGACGATATTGAAACCTACTTCCGTAACCCCATCGCTTATGCATCAGAGCGCTGCGGCATGAACGAGCCTTCGTACCTTCAATGGCTTGAACACTACGAGAATCCGGTGTGCCAGCACTCGGCCGAAAGCGGAGAGCCGTGCGATGAACCTTTGTTGCGGGTAAGTCAGCCCGGAGATTTTCAGCCCGGCGTTGATGACCGCTGCGAGAACCACCAGCCCTGAAGATTAAGGGGCATTTAAGCGGCCCCGAAGAACTTTTTTCAGTATCGGGGTGACTTTCGTTAGACTGTAGGTCAGATTGATATAGGCGTCGGCGGGCTTGTCCGCTCTCGTCGTATTCCGATACCACAGGAAGCTTCATGGATCAGTTCAGGAACATAGGCGTTATCGGTCGGATGGGCAGCGTTAAAGTGGTTGAGTCACTGCGCCAACTCAAACAATATCTGGTCGCCAACCATTATCATGTCATCCTCGAGGAAGATACGGCCAGCATGTTGCCGGGCCACGGCCTGCAGGTTGCCAGCAAGAAACTCCTTGGCGAAATCTGTGATCTGGTTATTGTGGTCGGCGGTGATGGCAGCTTGCTGGGCGCAGCCCGGGAGCTGGCAAAATCCAAGATTCCGCTGCTTGGTGTAAACCGTGGACGGCTAGGTTTCCTTACGGATATTTCGCCCGTTGACCTTGAAGAGCGTCTGGGTAAGGTACTTGAAGGCGAGTACATTGAGGAAGCCCGGTTTCTGCTTGACGGCAACGTCGAGCGCAACGGGCAGCCGTTAGGCTTTGGTACTGCACTGAATGATGTGGTGTTGCACCCAGGCAAGTCCACCCGCATGATCGGCTTTGATTTGTATATCGATGGTCATTTTGTATACAGTCAGCGTTCAGATGGCCTTATTGTTTCCACCCCCACTGGCTCAACCGCCTACTCGCTATCAGCGGGAGGCCCGATTATGCATCCGAAGCTGGATGCCATTGTGCTGGTGCCCATGTTTCCCCATACGCTCAGTAGCCGGCCGATTGTTGTGGATGGCAAGAGCGAAATAAAACTGGTTATCGGGGAGACCAATGAAACTTATCCGCAGATCAGCTTCGATGGCCAGATGAACATCGCCTGTGCGCCGGGTGACATCATTCGTATCGCGAAAAAACCGTTCAAGATCCGGCTGATCCACCCCACAGACCATAATTTCTACGCCACCTGCCGTGACAAGCTTGGCTGGGCCAGTGAAATATCAGCGAGTTGATTATGGCTGGAAGCAACCATACCGCAAGTCGTGGTTACGACATTATCGGCGATATCCATGGCTGCGCGAACACGCTTGCCCGACTGCTTGAACAGATGGGTTACAGCAAAGTAAATGGTGTGTACCAACATCGCCGGCGCCAAGCCGTCTTCATTGGAGATATTATCGATCGCGGACCGAGAATCCGGGAAGCTCTTCACCTCGTAAGGAATATGGTTGAGCGGGGTTCGGCGCGGATCGTGATGGGAAATCATGAATACAACGCTCTGGGTTATTGCACGCGGGCACGGGCGGGCAGCGGCAAAACGTGGCTGCGTGAGCACACCCCCCGTCATGACCGGCTGATCCGCGAGACACTTGACCAGTTTGAAGCTCATCCCCATGAATGGAATGATTTTCTTGAATGGTTTTACACCATTCCGTTGTTTATTGACGAGGACGATTTCCGTGCGGTACACGCGTGCTGGGATGGTAAACTCATCGAACAATTCAAACAGGTGCAGGGCGGTGCCTGTATCGATGAGGACTTCCTTCACGCCTCTGCCGCCATCGATTCTTTCGCGGGGCAGGTCATGGATACGCTGTTAAGGGGCACAGATTTACGCCTTCCTCAGGGTATGAAAATCAAAGGGCGTGACGGCGATGTTCGTGAGTTTTTTCGCACCAAGTTCTGGGCGGATAACCCCCACTCCTACGCCGATGTGGTTTTTCAGCCAGACCCCTTGCCTCCAGAGG
>JAGPVT010000070.1 GCA_018066865.1 Marinobacter sp.
GCGACACCGGACTCGCTGATTTTTTCAGGCGTTATCGGTGCATCATCTTTGAGCAGGTAGGAAGCTTTGCGCGCCACCAGGTTTTTGGGATCCGGCCAGAACTGGAATTGCCAGGCGCGGTTTCCCTGTTCTACGGGGCCAAAATCCACGAAACGAACCTGCTGCCAAGCGAGAAATGCCTCCAGCCAGGCCTGTTTGGTCTTCTCAAGCCCTTCGGGTGAGGGGGCCTGGCAATATGTCTCTGCCCGTTTTGCCAGGGCTTGGCTTTGTGTCGCCAAGCTCTGGTAGCCCGTGAGAATGTTGCTGTGCCATTGCTTCCGATAGTCAGCACTGGGGTTATCTGCACTGTTGGTGCTAGCCGCCATCACTGGAGCGATGGCCAGAGTTGAGGCGAGGCAAAGCGTTAGTGTCAGTCGCTTCATATCGGGCTCCTTTAAAGTGAATTCAGGAAATCGAGCAGAGCCCGACGATTATCGGCGCTGAACTGGCTGAAGCGTGCCACGGCTGGCGCGGCTTCACCGCCATGCCAGAGTATGGCTTCTTCCGGAGTTCGCGCCCGTCCATCATGCAGGAACCCCGCTTGCGGATTGACTGTCTGTGCCATGCCAATGCCCCAGAGCGGCTGCGTGCGCCACTCGCTACCATTGGCCAAAAACTCATCGCGGCCATCGGCAAGGGCAGGCCCCATGTCATGCAACAGCATGTCGGTATAGGGCCAGATGGTCTGATTGCTCAGGTCCGGGCGCTTTGCGTCTGTTCCTGTGACGTGCCGGGGAGTGTGACACCCGGCGCATCCGGTCGCGTTAAACAGCTGTGCGCCTTTCTGCACAGATGGATCTTCCATGTTGCGTCGTGCCGGCACGGCCAGACTCTTGGCATAGAAGATGACAAAGTTTGCGATCTTGTCGCTGACTTCCGGCTGGCCACCCTCGGGAAAGCCATCACAGGCCTGTTCTGATGTGCAGTCCGTGGCGGGCTTCAGGCTGGAGGTCAGCCCCATATCGCCGGCAAACGCGCCCATGCTCTGTTGGTTTACGTTTGGTTCGGCGGCTTTCCAACCAAACCGGCCGGGTGTTATCTGGTTGGTAGCCAGATCCCAAACCTGATTCAGTTTGCCGGAAATACCATCCCCGTCTGCATCCTGTGGGTCGGCCAAGGCCTCGATATCGGCAATTGGAATGGTTTCCAGTAGCCCCATTCCTATCATGGGTGGTGCGACCCGGGGAGAGATCTGAAGATCGTCGGGCAGAGGGCCATAATTAGGGTTCTCTATCCGGTACAAAGGCTCTCGCAGCTCCACCTCGGTGCCGTTAGCCAGGGTTTTGGTCAGTTTGTTCCATGTCAGCACCATGTTGGCTTCTGGTTTGGCGGCGGGCAGGGCTGCCGTTTGCAGCTGGCTGCCGTATACGGGCGCCGGTTTGAAGCCATGGGTAAGCAGAATTTCGGCGTCAGCCACGGGGTCTGCCGGAACGGCCAGGCGCAGGAACAGCGATACAGGCGGTTCATCGATTCCGGGAGGGTGTCCGCGACCGTCTTTGATGTGGCAGCCCTGGCAGGAGTTGGTGTTGAACAGGGGGCCTAAACCGTCCCGCGCTGTGGTGCTGGAAGGTGCTTCTACCCACGGGTTGCGAAAAAAACTGTTACCAACGCTGAAGTCCAGGCGTTTAGTCATTGAGAGGTTGCCCTGGGGCAGGGAGTACGCATTGGTGTCGAACTGCTCAACTGTGCCGTCTCCGCCGGTATTTGGCGTTTTCTGCAGCGGAAAACCTGCATAGGTATCGGCATGTACTGGCAGGCCGCTGCCGAGCAGCAACGGCAGCAACGCAGTCATTAGTCGTTTTCTGGTCATTATTTCTCACCACACAATTGAACAAGCCATGGAAAATCCGCTCTTCTCAAAGCGGGCTTTCCATGGCTTGTTCTTGTTCCGTGAATACCGGGGGCTGTTTGTGCCCCCGGGGTATCAGTCACTTTCTGGCTTGCGATCAGAAAGAGTGGCCGGCGTCGTCCGGCGACAGGGCTTCAAGGCCCAGTTGGCGAGCTGCCTGCTCAATGGAACCGGTCTGTTCAACCAATGCCATGATCGCGCCGTTCACAACGCTTGCACCCTTGGCGTTGCCTGGTGCAATCATCATATCAAACGGCATGGGGTCCTGGCTTGATTCGGCCTTGGCCTTCATCATGCCCAGAGCCTTCATTGAAGCATCCAGTTGCGCGCTCAGGCGAGCATCCAGCTCGGGGTTGCTCTGTTCTACCAGATCAGAGAGGGATGGGCCTGTTACCAGGCTACCGTCTACGCGGCGATAGGTGCCGGTGTATACGTTCTGGATGCCTTGACCATTGTAATAGTGAGCGTTGTGGGTGTTGTCACTGAAGCAGTCATGCTCGTCTTCGTAGGAGTTGGCTTCAAGGGCCACCTTCATGCGCTCGCCAGCCAGCTCGCCCAGCGACAGGGAGCCCATGCCGAACAGCATTTTCTGCACACCTTCGTTGGCATCAGCATTCATAAGCTGGCTCCGGTAGTTGTCAGAGCCACCTGGCGCCCACTGTGCGACCATCCACTCCAGATCAGAAACCAGAAGATCGGTTACAGCGTCAAGGTATTCACCCCGGCGGTCACAGTTGCCATTGGTGCAATCGGCACCGGTGGCATAATCGCTTACAGGGCGTTCGCCGTTTCCCTGCTCAAAGCCGTGCAAATCCTGGCCCCAAAGCAGGAACTCGATGGCGTGGTAGCCGGTAGCAACGTTTGCTTCCGAACCGCCAATTTCATTCAAACCAGCAAGGAGCTCGGGAGTGAGGTTTGATACATCGAGAGTTTCGCCACCCACGTTAATGGTTTTGCTTTCAATGATGTTCGCGGTTGCGCCTGCGTTGCCCAGTTCATACTGGTAGTCATCAGCCTGCACATAATCAATCAGGCCCTCGTCCAGAGGCCAGGCGTTCAGCTGTCCCTCCCAGTCATCCACAACCGCATTGCCGAAGCGGAACACTTCTGTTTGCTGATAGGGCACGCGTGCTGCACGCCAGGCTTCCTTGGCCGCTTTCATGTTGGCTTCTGTAGGATTGGAAATTAACCGATCAGTAGCCTTGTCCAGTGCCTTGGCTGTAATCAGGGCGTCCTCATATCCGGCGTGTGCAACGTCAGCGTAGTGCTCTACAACCGATGCTTTAGTGGCTGGTTGTGAAGATGCTGAATCTGACGGAGCAGTACTGGCACAGCCCGCACTCACGGCGGCGGCAATAGCGAGCGCAAGAGGGACCGGTCGAAACATTGCTTTCATCAAGAACTCCGGATTTATGGAACGATTATGGTAATAGGATGCATTATCGTTCGTAATTATGTTAGCTAAAGCGCCACAACGCAAGAATGCTTTGGTGCAAACAGGTACGGAAGTGGACAAGAAATTGGCCGATATAAAAATAATGATAATCATTTGCAAATACGATTTGTGATGCTAAATTCTGATTTGAACGTGCTCTTAATTCGGGGAAAAGTATGAGTGGATCAGTGGTTCAGCTAGCAGGCTCTTCAAAAAGTGTTTTCTCGGCATGGCAATCGCTCCGCAAGTCGGTTGATAAAACCAGCGTTATGCAGGAACAGCCTGAGTGCTGTAGTGCGGGTCAAACATCTACCAGTGGTAGTCGTTCTGGCTGATTCTGGCAGGGCTCCGGGTCGATTTCATCATCCAGCTCACCTCTCGAGCCTTTTTCAAGCGCTCTCTTGCACAGGTAGTGCGCGCTCGGGCTTAATGGCTTCTGTTAACAGGGAGTCTATTTATGCTGAGTTACCTTCATGCCTTCCACGCGGGGAACTTTGCGGATGTTCAGAAGCACGCTGCGCTAACGCTTGCTCTTTCCATGATGCAGTCAAAGCCCTCGGGTATTGCCTGTTTTGATACCCACGCAGGCAGTGCCATTTACGATCTTGAGAGCGAGAGGGCCCGAAAAACGGCAGAAGCCGATGCGGGTGTGCAAAAACTCTGGGCCAGCCGTAACGGTTTGGCTGTCGAGGACTGGCAGCCGGTTATGGAAGTTCTATCGCGCTTCAATGCCGGTGACGGCCGTTTGACTGTTTATCCCGGGTCCCCTGCATGGTTTCGCCAGTTCCTGCGCCCGGGTGATTCATTGACGGCGTTTGAATTGCATCCCACTGAAAGTGGCCAGCTTGCCGGTTGGGCGGCAGAGCAGGGAGTGCGCGTTATGCACGAAGACGGCCTGAAGGGGCTGTTGAGGCGGCTGCCCCCTTCGCAACCCAGACTGATGGTGTTGATTGACCCCTCCTACGAGATCAAATCCGAGTACTCTGATGTTGCCGAGACTCTGCTCAAAGCATGGCAGAAGTGCCGCCACGGTGTTTATCTTGTCTGGTATCCGGTGCTTACCAGTGGTTTGCATCCCACTCTGAAACAAGCTGTGAAGGATGGCGGGTTGCGCAAGGTGTGGTGCAGCGAAGTCCATCTGAAAACGCCCCCTGAGCGAGGCATGACTGGCTCAGGCCTGTTGGTTGTTAATCCCCCTTGGGGGTTTGACAATCGGTTTGCTGCCATGATTGAGGATATTGCCGGAGAGTCTGCGCTGGGCCTTTCTCACGAACACAGCTGGTTGGTGCCTGAGTAAATCGGGTAGCCGCTGGCCATGCAGGAGCTGTTTTTTTGAAGGATAAAACCAACGAGAACAAAGCCGACCCATGTCTTCCAGGCGGCTTGATGCCCGCTGAGCAGTGGGCACTGCCGCAGACCTCTGTGCGGCGCTCGCTCAAGGATGCGATTGGCCATGCTTTTAAGCAGTTGCAGGCAGGGGTGTCTCAGGCAGAAGAACCTTTTGAAAGCATGGATGAGCTGCCAGAGCTATCAGCCTCCCAGCAGAACCGGCTGGCGCCAGAACCGGATTATTCAGATCAGGCGACAGCCATTGCGTGTGGCCTCGAGCGCGCACGCACCGAGGGCTCACTTAGCCGGGAAGTCGCATTCCTGGTGGCGCCGCCATTTTCTGGAGTGCAGCAGGCACTCGCGAGATTTCCAGAGCCTGGGCAGTCAGGCTCGATCGAAAGTGGCGGAGAAGAATGGGCCATCATTTTACCGCCGGATACTCTGTCATTTGACGATCATGAAGCAAATGAGTGGTGGGATCGGCAGGATTTATCACGCCCCTGGGTGATTCCCGAGCTTGCTGATTTCTGGCTGCGTCGCCTTTCAGGCCTGTCACTGGTCAAGGAACTGTTTCGTCGGATCGCGAATGGCGATACGGGTGCGGGTATAGTGGGGTGCTCGAGCTGGTGCTGGCGGTACTGGGGACATTATCTTGAGAACGCCCAGATGTCGCCCTGGACACCGGGGCCCATGGATGCTGAGCGGCTGGGAGCCTGGTTCACGTACCTGGCGTCGGGTAGCGGTAAGTCAACCGTGATCGCAAGGATGACGGGCGATGGCTACTATGTGTTGCCTTTGGCCGAAACAGACGAAAATGAAAAAGATAAAGACAGTAAAAAGCGCAAATACAGCAACTTTCTGCGAGACCTGGCCGCCACCTCTCGCGGTAACCCCGGCGTAGCCCTGGCAATCTGGCAGCGATCCCTGCGGGCGCGACCAGATGATGACACCAAGCTGGAAGATGCCGATGAAAAGACCGAAAAGCAAAGCCAAACGGCGGATTGCTGGGTTGTACCGTTGGAGAGGCTGAGCCTTCCGACCATGCCCCAGAGCAAGGAGAGTGTCACCGGCTTCGTGCTGCACGGATTGTTGCTGCACAACGGCCTTGATATGGCCTCATTGGAAGTGGTTACGGGTGTTTCCACGTACGAGCTGAGCCTGGTGCTGTCGCGGCTAAAGCGGGCTGAGTTGGTTGTCTGGGAACAGTCCGATGAACGTTGGCGAGTAACACCTATCGGATATCCCACTGTCAGGCGCCACCTGCAGAGTTGGGGATTTCCGGTTGATCAGTTCTAGGAGCGATTATGATCGATGATCTTGGAATCAAGGATGCTTTCGCGTCCATAACAGGGCAGGCGCTGCTGCAGGCCGTGCTTGTTATCGTCATCGCCTCGTTGATCATGGTGGCGGTCCAAAAAGTGCTTCCCCGCGTTGCTGAAAAGCTTGGCGGCAAGCCGCGCCTTTACCTTCTGGCCTCCGTGCCTCTGCTTCGGCTGCTAATTATTCTCGCCACGATTGTGATCGTAGTTCCGATTCTGGTGAAGCCATCATTTGAAAACATGGTGGCCATTTTTGGCGCTCTGGCTCTGGCGCTGGGCTTTGCTTTCAAGGATTACGCAAACAGCCTGATTGCCGGCATTGTTACCCTTTATGAGATGCCTTATCGCCCCGGAGACTGGATTGAAGTGGATGGGCAATACGGTGAAGTGCGGGCCATAGGCACGCGTGCGGCCGAGATTGTCACCCCGGATGACACGGTTGTGATCATCCCTCATAACAAGTTGTGGGACTCCTTGATTGCCAACGGCAACGATGGCACCGATAACCTGATGTGCGTGGCAGACTTTCATCTTGAGGCGAACCATGATGTCAGCCGGGTACGTGAGCTGCTCAGGGACGTAGCCTTCACCAGCCCGCGAACAAAGACCTGGCAACCTGTGCTGGTGATTGTTTTCAACAAGCCTTGGGGTATGCACTATCGGTTGAAGGCCTACCCGTTTGATCCCAAAGAGCAGTTTCAGTTTATTTCCGAGCTTACGGCACGTGGTTCTGCTGAGCTGGCTCGCCAGGGCGTCAGGTTTGTCTCGGTGCCAGTTTCGGTTAGCTGATCTGTAAAATCTCTGGCGCTATAACACAAAAAACCCCGCGCTTGACGGGGCATAACTGACGAACAGCTTGTCCGGTTTCGACCGGCGTTTACATCAGCGCTTCAATACGGTTACGTACTTTCGGCTCGCTGCTGTAGGCCGTGGCGATGGCATTATAGGTTGGGATGTCCATGCCTGAATCCTCGATAACCGATACCATCTCATCGTTGGCTTCCATCTGCAGTTCCTGAGCTTTCTGCTGGGAATCCGCTGCTTCAATTTTCTCGATGTACTCTTCGCGCACTTTGGTAATGCCTTCCTGTGCTGCGATGAACTTTTTCAGTTCAGCGTCGTTGTAGTCGGTCTTCTGAGTGCCCGCTGCTGCGGGGTTCGAGTAGCCGCTGGAATCGGTGGCTGCCGGGCTTTGCTGGGTCTGGTCCGCCATGGTGGGTGCGGTGGCCAGCAGGGTAATGGATGCGGTAATGGATACGAGTAATTTGTTCATATTCATAATCGACTTCTCCTGTTTCATTTGCGATCACCAAGGACTAATCAAACACCGTGCCAGTTTTCTGGTTTGAAATAATTTACTTTTAAAACATACGGTTGACGTTATTCGTTGGTTAATCTCACGTAATGAAGGTTGTGGCGAAATGCCACATGTGGCAGAAATGTGTGGCAATTATGTCGCTGGAGCCAGAATGAAAACTTCCCTCAGAAATGCCGGCCAGGTCTTTGGATCGATACAGCTGACTCTGGTGTTGAGCATTGTTGTTCCTTTGCTTGTCATCAGCGGGCTTGCCATTTATTTGGGGTTTGGTGCCGTAGAACGAGCCCTGAATGACCGACTGCGGGAAGACCTGGAGCTGGTCGCCCGCGCTGCCAGCGGACCGCTTTCCCGGGCGATGCAGGAAAAAGACGAATTGGTAATGGGCGATTCCCTGAAATCGATTTTCCGGATTGGTCGTGTGTCGGGGGCATCGGTATTCGACAAAGGCGGCACTCGAATCGCCAGCCTCGGCCTGGCTGATACAGATGTGGGGAACAGCGCGAGTGCTGAGCAGGTTATCAACAGTGGCGAGCTTGGAGGAGCTTTTCGCTGGGTCGACGGGCAATCCGTGTTCTCGCACTTTACGCCCTTGGTAGCCGACGACGGCCGGATACAGGGGTTGCTGCAGATAACCCGCAGACGCAGTGACTTCCATGAGCTTCTGGCCTCAAGCCGCCTGTGGGCTGTGTCTATCTGGTCTGCTCTGGCGATAACGATCATTCTGGTGGTGGTGCTCGGGCATTACGGTGCAGTGGGCCGGCATGTAAGCCGGCTATTGAGCACGATGGCGGGTTTGGCTCCCGGGCATTGGCGCCTTGATGCGGAGCCGTCAGGCCCCCGTGAATTGCGGCAGATATACGGTGGTGTGCGGGACATGGGCGAGCGCATGGCGCGGGCCGAAGAGGAAATACAGCAGCGTGTGATCAAAGAGCGTCTGCTTGCCGAGCGTCTGGAGTACCAGGAAAAGATTGCCATGATCGGGCGCGTGGCCGGGGGTGTCGCGCACGAACTGGGCGCGCCTTTGAACGTGATTCAGGGGCGCGCAAACATTCTGGCGCGACACGAACTCACGGATGATCAGCGCCGGCAGCTGGATGATATCGGCTATCAGGTGGGGCGCATGACCACGATTATTCAGCAGCTTCTGGACTGCTTTCGCCATGTGCCGGATTCAAGGCGGCCGATCAGTCTTGATGCCGTCCTCAGGGATGTGCTGGATCGTGCTGCTGAGGACGTTAAATGCCGCGGCAAACGCTTGCTGAGTGAGGGCCTTGATGCGGACGCCAGGGTCAGGGCGGAACCCGTGAGATTGGAGTTAGCGTGTCTTAATGTGGTACGCAACGCCTGTCAGGCCGCTCGTTCTGAAGTTATTTTGTCGTTGCATCGAGACGATAACGAGTGGGAGGTGCGGGTAGACGACGATGGCCCCGGCATAGCGCTGGAAAAACGGGAAGCTGTGTTTGAGCCTTTTTACAGTACCCGGCCAGCCGGAGAAGGCACAGGGCTCGGGCTAGCGGTCGTCAGCAGCGTACTGAAAGAGCACGGTGGCCGGATTGAAATCGGGAACAATGACGCAGGCGGATGCCGGATGAGCCTGTTCTGGCCGGTGGAGGCAGCGGCATGAGCGAACATCAGATAACGATCCTGCTGTTGGAAGATGATGCCAGTCTGAGCCTGTTGTTAAGTGAAGAGCTCGAGTTGGATGGCTATCGCGTAACTCGCGCCAGCACGGTAAACGAGGGCTGCCGGCTGCTTGCTGACGAAACACCGGATCTGGTTGTCTCTGACCTTCGTCTGCCGGATGGAGACGGACTGGAGCTTCTCAAGGCGGCTCAGACTGACGGCCATAGCCTGCCTTTTATCATCATTACTGCGTTCGGAACCGTTGATCAGGCAGTTGATGCATTAAAAGCCGGGGCGGATGATTTTCTCACCAAGCCGTTGTCCACTGACCATCTGCGCCTGAAAATACGCCGGTTGCTGACCCAGGCCGATCTCTCCCGGCAACTGCAGCAGTTTCTTGCGCACAAAGGCGCGGATGATTCTCTCGGCCTGATTGGTGAGCATGAGAGCATGGCTCGGCTCCGGTCTGACATCCGGCAAATTGCCCGTAGCGAAGCCGCAGTGCTGATCTGTGGCGAAAGTGGCACCGGTAAGGAGCTGGTGGCGAGAGCTATTCATCGGGCCAGCGGCCGGGCGTCTGGGCCTTTTGTTGCAGTTAACTGCGCGGGTATCCCCGGAGAGTTAATGGAGAGTGAGTTTTTCGGTCATGAGGCAGGCGCTTTCACCGGCGCCCGCCAGGCCCGCAAAGGCCTGTTCGCAGAAGCTCACGGCGGCACTTTGTTGCTGGACGAAATTGGAGAAATGCCCCTGGCCTTGCAGGCAAAGCTGCTCCGGGTCTTGCAGGAGGGCATGGTTAAACCGGTTGGTTCGGATCAGGAAGAGCCGGTGGATGTGCGAATTCTCGCCGCCACCCATGTGGATCTGCTCAAGGCCGTACGCGAGGGAAGCTTCCGGGAAGATCTATACTACCGGCTGGAAACCCTCAGCCTGCGTATTCCGGCGCTGAGAGAGCGGGGTGATGACGTCGATCTGCTCGCGATGCATTTTTTACGGGAGGCGGCGCGGCGGCATCAGCGCGGATTTCTCAAGCTCAGTGAGGTAAGCTCCCGCACTTTGATGGATTATCCGTTTCCGGGTAATGTCCGCGAGCTGGGTAGCGCCATCGAAAGGGCCGTTACCTTCTGTGAGGGCGATACCATTCAGCCCGATCATCTGCCTGAGCGGATCCGGAAACGTCAGGGTGGTACGATCAGCCCGCAAGTCACCCGTTCCGGTGGAAACATCGCTGAATGGCCGACACTGGAACACCTGCAACAAGACTATGTGCGCGAAGTGATGCAGGCGGTGAATGGCAACAAGCGCCGGGCGGCGCAGATTCTGGGCGTTAACCGACGCACCTTGTATCGGTGGCTGGCAGCGGGCCAACCGACCAGTGAAAGCAGTCATAAACCCGGCCCCGAAAGCGCCAGTGCACAAGAGCCGAAAGGAGAGTCGTAATGACCGATCAGAAAACAGCCATGCTGTATGGGCTGGGCACGGTTCTGCTCTGGTCTACGGTTGCTACGGCCTTCAAACTGGCGCTTGCGGATCTGGCGCCGGTGCAAATGCTGCTGGTTGCCTGCGCCTCGTCTGTGTTGGTTATGGGGTGCATTCTGCTGTTGCAGAAGCGCTGGCATCTGGTGTTTTCGTTGCGCAAAAAGCAATACGTTCAGTCGTTTGGTATGGGGCTGATTAACCCCTGCCTGTATTACTTTCTGCTATTCGGCGCTTTTGACCGACTGCCTGCCCAAGAGGCGCAGCCGTTAAATTATACCTGGGCGTTGGTTTTGGCGTATCTATCGGTGCCTTTTCTGGGGCATCGGTTGCGCAAGCTGGATATTCTTGCCGGGCTGGTCTGTTACGCCGGGGTTGTGGTGATCGCCACTCGTGGCGCCGTTACCACTCTCAGTTTCTCAGATCCGCTGGGCGTCTCACTGGCAATCGGCAGTACGATTGTCTGGGCCTCCTACTGGATTATTGCTACCCGTGATACGCGCGACCCTGTGGTAGGGCTGTTTCTGAACTTTCTGTTCGCCCTTCCGGTGATTGCACTGATCTGTTGGTGGACGGAAGGCTTGGCGTTGCCGCTAACGGGTTCACTGGTGGCGGCCGTATACGTGGGTGTGTTTGAGATGGGCATCGCCTTTGTACTCTGGTCTTATGCCATGAAAAAGGCGGAAAACACCTCCAGGGTAAGCAATCTGATCTTCATTTCGCCTTTCCTGTCTCTCGTGTTTATCTATTTTATTCTTGGAGAACAGATTCTACCGTCGACCTACACTGGCCTGGTGCTGATTATGATGGGCCTCTGGTTACAACAGAAAAAGGTGAAAGAGCGTGAGCGGAGGCTGGCAGATGGCCAGTGACTGGTTTGTCTACATGGTCCGCACCGCTAATGGCGCGCTTTATACCGGTATTAGCACAGATGTATCCCGACGCTTCGCCGAACATCAGGGCGGAACCCCCAAGGGAGCGCGAAGCCTGAGAGGGAAGGGTCCACTGGAATTGGTGTTCTGTTCACCGGCGGGTGACCGTAGCCGGGCTTCAAAGCTGGAGTGGCACATCAAACAATGGCCGAGACAGCGCAAAGAGGCGCTTGTGCTCGGTAAGCTCAGTCTGCCAGATGCTCTCTGATATGCTCGCCAGCGGCTTGCACGGCGGCTGTAGCTCGGTCCAGCTGACCGCTGTGAACCTGGAAAACGTGCCAAAGGCTGTTAAACACCTCAAGGTGAGTTTTCACCCCGGCCTTTGTGGCGGCACTTGCGAGTCGCTCCGCATCGTTGAGCAGAATTTCCTGGCTCCCGACCTGGATCAGGATCGGGGGTAAACCCTCAAGATTGCCGAAAATTGGTGAAACCAGGGGGTTGCGCAGAGATTCCTGGCCGGCGTAGAGTTTCGCAGCCTTGGCGGTCCAGCGTGGTTGCAAAACTGGCTCGCACTCGGGTGAATACAGCGCTTCCTGGGTCAGATCCACCCAGGGTGAAAAAACTGTAAGGGAAGCGGGTAGGGGTTGATTGCTGTCGCGCAACCGTATGGCGAGCGCAATGGTCAGTCCGCCGCCGGCAGAATCACCGGCAATGGCAATTTGCCCGGGTGCAAATCCCTCATCAATCAGCGCCAGCCAGGCGGCCTCTGCATCGTCCAGTGCGGCGGGGAAAGGATGCTCCGGGGCAAGGCGGTAGTCCGGTGTAACCACCATGCAGCCACTTGCTTTGGCCAGGTGCCCGGTAAGCCCTTTGTGGGTAGTCGCAGAGCCGATGATATAGCCGCCGCCGTGCAGATACAGCACAGCGCCGCGTGTTGCCTGGCCGAAAGAGCTCCTGATAACCGGCCTGTTTGCCAGTGTATCTGCCCGGAAACGACTGCCACGGGGCGGTACAGAAGTCCGGTAGGCCTGGCTTGTGAGCGTACGCTGAACTGAAACCGGTACGGTCGGATGGAGAGCCGGCTTCACCAGGCGATTCATGGTCTGGCGCAGCCCGGTTTCAAGAAGATGTTGCAACATCTGTGTTATGACCCCGCTATGGGTTAGGATTGAACATCATAATTCGTATTATCTATTCATGACAGGCGTTTAACTCTACGTGTACTGGAAAACAGATACCATAGAAATACCGGATTGGGATCGTGGATCCCTGTTGGGTCGGCTTGAGCCTTTTGACCCGGGTGGACGGGAAGGGCTTAGCGAAGAAATGGTGGCATACTGCCGTTTTTATGGCCTTGATCTCTGGGTTGAGCATCCGGAGGTCGAGTACCATCAGGGCTATGTAACGGCGGACCGGCATGAGGTTATGGTGCATTACTTTCGGTTGCCGGAGCAGCGGGTGCAGCGTGGTACGGTGTTCATTCTGCACGGGTATTTTGATCATGTTGGCTTATACAGCCAGTTAATTGACCGCTGCATTGGCGCCGGTTTTGATGTGTTGGCTTACGACCAGCCGGGTCATGGGCTTTCCAGCGGGACACCGGCGGCAATTGGCAGTTTCCTGGAGTATCAGGGGGTGTTGTCAGAAGTCCTTGCCCATGTCCGGGACAAAATCCGCGGGCCATGGTTTGCGGTTGGCCAGAGTACGGGGGGCGGCATACTGATTGATTACTTGCTGTCAAATCATCACTCCCGGGAAACATCAGAATTCCGTAAAGTGGTCTTGTTGGCGCCGCTGGTCCGGCCAGCAGGTTGGCTTGGTGCCAGAGTTCTGCACACGGCGGTAAAGCCGTTTATCAGCCGCTGGCAGCGTGTATTTTCCGCAAACAGCGGCAACACACATTTTTTGCGCTTCCTGAAGGAGCATGATCCGCTGCAGGCACGAGCAGTGCATGTTGACTGGGTAAGCGCGTTGCGCATTTGGATACCGCACATTGAATCGGCCCGCCCTGTAGACTTTCCGGTCACGGTGGTTCAAGGAGAAAAAGACCAGACAGTGGACTGGCAGCATAATTTGAGAATTATCCGCAACAAGTTTGCATCGGTGGAGGAAGTCCGAATCGCCGACGGTCGTCACCACCTGGTGAACGAAGCCAAGGATTTACAGGCCATCGTGTTCAATACAATTATCGACACCTTTAATCACCCCGTAGCAGACGTCCCTGAGAACTCTTGATGCATCGCGACAACGAGGCCGCAGAGTTCGAAGGCTTGAAGCTGAAAAGACGTTTGTAAAAAAAACCATCCACAGGAGAATGCTGTGAAGAAAACAATGCTCGCATTAGCAGTGACGACCATGGGCCTCGCCGGCTGTATGACGTATGACCCTTACACCGATGAAGAGAAAACCTCGAATGCTACCAAAGGCAGCATTATTGGCGCTATCGGCGGAGCAGCTATAGGCGCGGCAACCTCAAGCAAAAGCGACCGTGGCAAAGGTGCACTGATTGGTGCGGCTGGCGGTGCAGCTGTCGGTGGAGGTATTGGCTATTACATGGATCGGCAGGAAGCAGAGCTGAGACATAAGCTGAAAGGCACAGGTGTCCGGGTTATTCGAAACGGTGACGAGATCGAGCTTGTCATGCCCGGTAATATCACCTTTGACCTGAACCAGACCACAATCCGGGGTGGCTTCACAAGTACGCTGGAATCTGTTTCCCTGGTGCTGAAAGAATTCGACAAGACCATTATCCAGATTGAGGGTCATACAGACAGTTCCGGTTCTGACAGCTATAACCAGCTGCTCAGTGAACGCCGTGCCGGCTCTGTGCGGGACTTCCTGCTCAATCAGGGTATTGAGCCCAAGCGTACCCGCGCGGTGGGTTACGGTGAGCGCTACCCGATTGCATCCAACGACACTTCGACAGGGCGTGAGCAGAACCGTCGTGTTGAACTGACGCTGGTTCCAATGCAGTAACCGGCTAACAACCCGGGTCCCGGCCTTGCCGGACATAAAAAAACCGGAGCACAGAGCTCCGGTTTTTTTATGACAAATGCTGCTTAGAACAGCACTCGAGCACGAATGGTGCCTTTTACCTGGAGCAACTTCTCCAGGGCAAGTTCACCGTAGGCCTTGTCTACATCGATCACCACGTAACCAATGTCTTCTTTGGTCTGCAGGTACTGCCCGCACACGTTGATGCCGTTCTCGGAGAATACCTGGTTGATTTCAGACATCACGCCTGGCACGTTCTCATGAATGTGCAGCAGGCGGTGCTGGTTCGGGTGCGAAGGCAAGGCAACTTCCGGGAAGTTAACAGAAGACACTGAGGTGCCGTTGTCACTGTACATCGCCAGCTTTTCTGCCACTTCACGCCCGATGTTTTCCTGTGCTTCAATGGTGGAGCCGCCAACATGTGGTGTCAGGATAACGTTGTCGAATTCCCGCAACGGAGAAACAAATTCCTCGGTGTTGGACTTGGGCTCAACCGGGAATACGTCAATCGCGGCACCCAG
>JAGPVT010000084.1 GCA_018066865.1 Marinobacter sp.
CACATGAAAAGCTCTGCAATATCCGCCCATTTATCTCTCCGTAGCCGCCCAGCCAAACGTCAACGTTGGCAAACGGTAACTCCAATTGCAGACTGCGCGCAGTAGCTCTGATGGGCAGCTCTATGGAATGTATTCTGGTCCTAGTGTTGGTGACTAGGGAATAAATCAGGGTCGTGGGGTGCATCGCGTATCTCCTTTAAATGAGTTGATACGATCGTGCACAAAAAATTATTCGCCCGCGACCCAATCGGGTGTCACAAACTGGAGTTGCTAAAAACCCATGCGGAGCCTTGCTGAGCCATAGAGAAGCACCTTAGCAGCTTACAGCTCTTGCCTCTCAGGCTGCGGCCCCAGACTCTTCAACATCTGCGAGACCAGCAACGCAGACTTGCGTCCACTGACTTCGTTGTCCAACACATCTAGCGATAGCTTTTCATGGTCCGTCATGGCGTCCAGACCTCGACAACACGCTTTGGGAAAAGCCCGTGCATTACCTGTTTTCCGCTGTGATTGCTTCCGGCGCCCTAGCTTTTGCGCGCAGAAATGCGACCTCCTCACGCGCTGAGGCCAGCTCTTGACCCGCGACATCCCTCGCCTCTTCCGCCGCTCTGACCAACAAGGCCGCATGATCTCTTTCCTGACGAACTCTGTCAGCATCCAGATGGGCACGGTCCAGCTCGGCTCTTAGCTCCAACGCACGACGCTCCACCTCCTCGGCTCTCTGTTCCGCCAACGCTGTTGCGCGATCAGCCGCACCCATAGCTATGTGCAGCTCAGCAACCGTTCTTTCCTGAGCCTTGGCCGATAAATCCGCCGCCCTGACAAGCTCAGCCGCATTATCCCTCTCCCCACGTAGGTGATCTGCGTTCGTGTGAGACCGATCCAGTTCGACACGGAGCTCCCGTGCCAGACGATCAGATTCAGCAGCCTTTTGCTCGGCCCGAGCTGCTAAACCCTCAGCCGTGGCAACGGCAACTCCAAGCTCCTCAAAAACCTGATCTTGGGCCTTAGCTGAATCTTTTGCCGAGGCAAGACTTGCTAGCGCTTCCTCCAGCTGGACAGCCTGTGACTCATAGGCGCTCGCTATCTCAGAACTCATAACTTCCAGCTCGACACGCTCCCCCTCCCACGCCGCCTCGGCGGCGCGGAGAGATGAATTAGCAAGCTCTTGAGCTTGATTCCATATTCGAGCTACTGCTTCCTCGCTCACAGACTGGACCGCTTTTGGCACTTGCACTGCAACAGGTTCTGCGCGAGCTTTTTGCAATGACCGCCAATCTTGCATCGCCTTTACGCAATACCCCATGGACACACTGGCAGCTTCCCTGACATCTTCAACTCTCGGGAAAGAGCCTTTTCCACTCTGTTTGTACAAGTCATCTGCAGCACGGAAAATACGATCTCTTATCTCTGCGGGTAGCGACATATTTCATTCTCATGATGGTTGGAATAATCACGCTACCCTCATCCAAAATGTGCTTCCACCGAACCTCATGTCACTTTTGCAAATGAGCTGAGACCGCGCAGCAACAGTAGTAATCGTAGGCTTATTACTATTACTACTTACTATCCCATACCGATGCCGCTGAAGAGCGGGCCGAGTGAGGACCCTGCGTAAGCTCCCCAGAACAGACAGGTCAACCGCTCAATTCGACGCATCTCGACAAGTGTCTTGAAGCTGGCTAGCCCTGCACATACGGCTAGAAGCACTGCCCCGAGCAGTAGAGCGTTGAGCAACTGTCGGCTCATGAGAATTTCCAGGAAATTTGAACAAGGCCACGGCCGTGACCTTGAGGCGAGAGCGCCTGGTATTGCAGCCAGCGCGGCCCCGATAGCGCATGCCGCCATAAATTGGGGCTGTGACATCGAGAGCTTGCCGATTTTGACGAATTTCTTGCTAGATACATTCATGATGACGACTCCTTCATTGGTTGGAGTCGTCATCATCAATCAGTGAAACGGTGCCACAAGCGCCAGGCAGTAATTTTGTCACGGACAATATGGCGGCGAACGATTTTAAGCACGTCTTCGAAGCGTAAGTCCCTTTTAGACAGCCTGTAATGAATCAGGGCCTCGGTTAATCGCTCATCGAACGGGAGCCCCAATCTATGCGCATAATTCTGTAAACGCAGGTGAAGGCTGACAAAGTCGATTGAGCACGCATGTATCCAGAGCTTATTGCTGTGTTGGGTGAGGTGTTTATCAGCAGAAGCTACTGGCTTTGACGGACGGCCCTCACCACAGATGGAGAACCACAGAGAGACGTATTCTTTTTCAGTCAACCCCAAAGATTCGAACTCAGAATCCACCTCTTCCAGTCTAGCAACCCCCTCACAGCAACTGATCCACATCATTGCGGCGTAAAGGCGGGTGCGATCATTCGCGCTTCTCGCTATCTTGCACATTTTCTCCGCTATCTCGCACTGCGAACTCCAATCCTGACGCCGTTGCAGCAGAATATTTATTACCTTCCAAGCCTTCTTGGTTTGATTCATGTACTGCAGATACGTCGGAAGCAGCAGCCAATCGGCCAAGCGCAAATCGTCTGATTCTGCATGCTTCAAAATTTGTTGCAGCTCATCCAAGGCAGTCTCCGCATCCCCCCGCTTGTAAAGGGCGTAAACCTCGCTAAATCGAGCTCTCAACTCAGATGATCGTCTGAACTCTTTGGACTGACCGGCACGCTCTGAAGTCTGGGTTACAGGGATTCGCATTGCAGTTTTGACAGGGTCAAACATGGTTCTTCCTCGCTGGGGTGAAAAACCACGCTACAAGGAACTCACATCTCGTTCATCCGAAAGTGGGTGTAAAACCGGGGCTATTTTTCGAGTGATGATTCTGCCTATCCATGTCCTGCAAACCCTGGGACCGGTTGTGGCAAATCATTCATTTGCTTTAGCAGACGAGTTGCTTGCCACTCCTGAATTGCCGCGTCCCAGCCAGCACGCGCATTGAGTTCCTCAAGGAGAGCATCGAGCATGTCGTTCCCAATGGCCGGGGCGAGGAACAGGATCTCATTCGGCAAATCGAGAAAAAATGGGCTAGCCGAAAGGACCTCACGGCACAGTTCCTCGCAATAGCGACGTGTCCATATGCGCCACCGGTAACTCGGGTACTGCCCGACCAACTCATCAAGAGCGATTTGGTCGGGGGTGTACTGAATTTTGTGTAACCAGTAGGGTTGATTACAGGGGCATCATGCGGTCGTCGAACTGAATCGTAAAGCGATTTAGTGCTGCTTTCCAATCCCGGATCGGCATGGTCCACTTCTTACTGATGTTGTTGAGT
>JAGPVT010000091.1 GCA_018066865.1 Marinobacter sp.
ATCCCGAGTCGAACTGTCATAGTGCCTCTTGCGTTCCTGTAGAGTTAAAAACACGAACCGGTCTGCAGAGTGAACCGGACAATAAGTGCTATGCTGAGACATCAGATGGTATTGTACCCGAGCCTCGAATGCATCCGCAGAAATCCTTGGTCAATTACGTGATGTTTCGGGCAGAAGTACATTTAGTCACAAAGTAATACTTTTTATCAGACCATCGATAATCTATAAATGAGCGGGGCTTATAGAAGAACCTTTAGGTTTATGCTAAAAACCACCGCTTGAAAACAATGACAGTCGCTGAGCGCAAGGCACCTGGACAATGGATGACAACTTCGAGAACTTGAAGATCATGGTGATCGACGATAGTAAAACCATCCGTCGCACCGCAGAAACCCTCCTGAAAAAGGTTGGCTGTGAGGTTATCACCGCGACAGACGGTTTTGATGCTCTGGCTAAAATCGCCGACTCACAACCAGACATCATTTTTGTGGATATCATGATGCCCCGCCTGGACGGCTACCAGACCTGCGCGCTCATCAAGAATAACTCCTCATTCAAAAAGACGCCGGTCATCATGCTTTCCAGCAAGGACGGGCTTTTCGATAAAGCCAAGGGCCGTATCGTCGGCTCTGATCAATACCTGACGAAACCGTTCAGCAAAGATGAACTGCTCAATACGATCCGTCACTACATACCCGTGACGTCACAGTAAACCTGCTGACGCAAAGAACCATCGAGGAACCCATGGCTCGCATTCTGATTGTTGATGACTCTCCTACCGAGGTTAAGAAAATCTCCACCATTCTGGAAAAGCACAAACACGACGTGCTTACCGCCGATAACGGCGCCGATGGTGTTGCCAAGGCTCGCGCCGAAACCCCGGATCTGGTGCTCATGGATGTGGTCATGCCCGGCCTCAACGGCTTTCAGGCAACACGTCAACTGACACGCGCTCCGGAGACGGCGTCCATTCCTGTGATTATTGTCACCACAAAAGATCAGGAAACCGACCGTGTGTGGGGCACCCGCCAGGGCGCCAAAGGTTACCTGGTAAAGCCGGTTAAAGAAGACGACCTGATCAAGACAATCAACAGTCTGATTTCCTGATCCCCAACCGTGGAGTAAGCATGTCCGCCCAGGCCGCCCCTTTTGCCGTTCTGACGGATATCGCCCAGCGCAGCCGGTCTATGGCCGCTGGTCTGCCGGAACAACAGGAAGCCGTAGAGCTCTGGAACGGCATTGGTTTTGTTCTCGCTGGTGAGCGCTATGTGGCTCCCATGGGTGAGGTCACCGAAATATTGCACGTGCCCAGGTTTACGCACATTCCGGGCGTGCGGCCGTTTCTGATGGGTGCCGCCAATGTTCGAGGGCGCCTCCTCCCCCTGGTAGATCTTGCCGGATTCTTTGACATTCCCCGCTCATCCCGCAGCCAGCGGGAACGGCGGGTTCTTGTTATTGAACAAGGTGATATTTTCAGCGGCCTGGTTGTCGATACTGTGCTGGGCATGCAGTACTTTGCAACCGACAGTTTCAAGGCAGCGCCAGCTGGTGTGCCTGAAAGCGTTCAACCGTTTGTCGCAGGCGGATACGAACGAAACGAAGAAGTCTGGAAAGTGTTTTCCGCCGTCGACCTGCTCGAAGACGAACGCTTTCTCGACGTCGCACAGTGGTAAGGGTGATGACCGTGGCAGGACAAACGCCCTGACTGCCTGAAGCCTGATTAAAACAACTTGCCAAATTCTTGAAGAGGCCGGGAGCCAGAAAATGAAAAACAGAGCCGGAAGAATCGGTATGAGCCAGGGAGGCAACAAGCTCGTTGCCGGCCTGATCGCCTCGCTGATCGCACTCACCGTCCTGCTCGTTGTGGTCCTGTTTATCGTTAACAGGGACAGCCAGAACGACCAGCAATACATCGCAAACGCAGCTGAACTCAGGGTGCTTTCTCAGGAAATCGCAAAGAACGCGACTGAGGCCGCTGGCGGTACCGCCGAGGCATTCAACCAGTTACGCCGCTCCCGCGATGAATTCCAACAGCTCTGGGCCAACGTCACTGAAGGCAACCCGGAAACCGGCCTGCCTCCCAGTGAACTGGCTGGCGAAAGCGGCGTTCAGCAGCACTGGAATTCGGTGCGAGAGAACGCCGACAGCATTCTGTCCACCCAGGACGCCGTACTCGGCCTGCACGAAGTAGCGCGCACCCTGAACGAAACCATTCCCCAGCTTCAGGTTGAGTACGACGACATCGTACAGATCCTGCTGGACAACGGCGCGCCAGCGGAGCAGATCGCACTGGCTCAGCGTCAGTCGCTGCTGGCAGAGCGGATTGTTCGTTCGGTAAACAACGTACTTTCCGGTGACGAAGACGCGGTTATCGCCGCTGACCGTTTCGGCCGTGACGCCAGCCTGTTTGGCCGTGTACTCGAAGGCCAGCTCAACGGCAACCAGGCGATGGGTATTTCCAAAGTAAACGACGAAGATGCCATTTACGGCCTTGAAGCCGTTGATGAGCTGTTCGCGTTCGTTTCCCAGAACGTAGACGCTATCCTTGAAGCCTCTCCCGACCTCTTCAAGGTACGCACCGCAGCCAGCGACATCTTCCAGAATTCCGAAATCCTGCTTTCTGAACTCTCTGTTCTGGCCGAAAGCTTCCGCGACCAGAGCGCCTCACGGCTTGTAAGCCCGACTCTGGCATTTATTATCCTGGCCGCAATGGCTGCCATGGTTGTGTTTATCGGTCTTGCTCTGTACCGGGAAGCTCAGGCTCGTCTGGCAACAACCCAAGAGCAGAATGAGCAGAACCAGAATGCGATCCTGCGACTGCTGGACGAACTGGCCGATCTGGCCGACGGTGACCTTACCGCAGAAGCGACGGTAACCGAGGACTTTACCGGTGCCATCGCCGACTCCATCAACTACGCGATCGACCAGATGCGTGGCCTGGTACAGGCGATTCGTGGCACAGCAGTACGTGTAGCCTCAGCAGCCCAGGAAACCCAGTCTACCGCCATGCACCTGGCAGATGCTTCCGAGCACCAGGCTCAGGAAATTGCTGGCGCCTCTGCAGCGGTTAACGAAATGGCCGTATCCATCGACCAGGTATCGTCCAACGCTGCAGAATCCTCTGCGGTAGCGGAGCGCTCGGTTGCTATCGCCAAGAAAGGCGCGGAAGTGGTGCAGAACACCATTCGCGGCATGGACAACATCCGTGAGCAGATCCAGGAAACATCAAAACGGATCAAGCGCCTGGGTGAGTCCTCCCAGGAAATCGGTGACATCGTATCCCTGATCAACGACATTGCCGACCAAACCAACATCCTGTCCCTGAACGCCGCTATCCAGGCGTCCATGGCCGGTGACGCGGGCCGGGGCTTTGCGGTCGTTGCAGACGAAGTCCAGCGCCTTGCGGAACGTTCCTCTGCTGCAACCAAACAAATTGAAGCACTGGTCAAGACGATCCAGTCCGACACCAACGAAGCCGTTATCTCCATGGAGCACACCACCGCCGAGGTGGTACGCGGTGCTCGTCTGGCACAGGATGCGGGTATTGCGCTCGAGGAAATCGAAAACGTATCCATGAGTCTTGCGGAGCTGATTCAGAACATCTCCAACGCCGCACGCCAGCAGTCATCTTCTGCGGCACACATTTCCAATACCATGAACGTTATCCAGGAAATCACTTCCCAGACATCGTCCGGTACCAACGCAACCGCGAAGTCGATCGGGAATCTGGCAGAAATGGCCTCCGAGCTCCGGTCCTCCGTTGCAGGCTTTACGCTGCCTGAAGAAGATATGGTGGATCAAGAGGAAGAGGAAGACAGCAACGTTCCGGTGGTGGGCTGATACACAGCCCGGAGTTAATGACGGTTTATGTCTGAGCTTCATAACAATCCGTCACCTGCTGAAAGTACTTGGTTTCTGCGCCGTCTTCCTCGCATGGACGAGACGCAGCTCAGCCAATGGCAGGAACTCCTGGAGCACCGCACCGGCATGACACTGCCTGCAGAGCGCCGCTCGTTTCTGGAAACCAATCTGGCCATCCGGATGCGGGAAATAGGCTGCACCAGTTATCAGGCCTACTACGAGACGATTGTCTCGGGACCGGATGCCATACGGGAATGGTCGACGCTGGTTGACCGGCTTACGGTGCAGGAAACCCGTTTTTTCCGGGATCCTGACGCCTTTCGCCTGGTCGCCGACTATGTTCTCACGCGGCCCAGGGAGCAGTTCCGGAAGCATGCGCTTGAAGCCTGGAGCGTCGGGTGCTCCACCGGCGAGGAGCCCTACACTCTTGCCATGGTACTGAACGAGTGTATGAGCCAACTGGATCTGCACCCGCTATATGGCGTGACCGGCTCGGATATCAGCTTGCCGGTGATCGAGAAAGCCCGGACTGGCCAGTTTAATGCCCGCAAATTGCTGGGTATGGAAGAACACATGAAGACCCGGTATTTCCGCACGGCCGAGCGAAATACCGTTGAAATTGTCGATAGCATCCGGGAACGGGTCTGCTTCACCAGATTGAATGTGCTGGATCTGGATAAAGCACCGATGCACGGGATGAACATTATTTTCTGCCAGAATCTGCTGATCTATTTCCGTCGCTGGCGCCGGCGGGACATTGTCAAGCGACTTGCAGAGCGGCTGGCGCCCGGGGGACTACTGGTTCTGGGCCAGGGAGAGCTGACCGAATGGCAGCCCCCCGGCCTGCAAAAAGTTCCCTCGGAACATGTACTGGCGTGGATAAAACGCCAGGCTGACGAAGAATAACCGGAGAGGTTATGGGCAACCACCATGACAGCATCGCCCTCGACTGGGTTCGGGGCGAGATACAGGACACGCTGACTCAGGGTCAGCATGCGTTGGAAGCGTATGTCGAGAATCGTGACGACACAGCTCGCCTGCGCTTCTGCCTGAATTATCTCCATCAGGTGCATGGCACTCTGAAGATGGTTGAGCTTTACGGTGCAGCCTTGCTGACCGAAGAGATGGAAAAGCTCACCCAGGCGGTGCTGAACAACAGCGTCACCAGCGTAGATGAAGCCGTTAATGTTCTGATGCAGGCGATTCTTCAACTTCCACAGTATCTGGAACACCTGGCCAGCAGCCAGGATGATTTTCCCCTGGTGCTGCTGCCACTGCTGAACGATCTCCGCGCTGCCCGGGGCGAGTCCTTGCTCTCGGACACCTCCCTGTTCAAACCCGATCTGAGCCCCTCACGCATGCAGGTCGCAGGCAGCGTTTCGCAGCGCCTGCAGGATCCAACCGTACTCGGCCATATCCGCAAGCTGCGCCAGATGTACCAGTTTGCCCTCGCCGGCGTCATTCGCGAAGATGACCTGAACGCCCAGTTTGTTTACCTGCAGAAAGTCATTCATCGACTGATTCGCCTGTGCCAGAAAACGCCCCGTGGGGAACTCTGGAAAGCCGCAGCGGCCTTCGTAGAAACACTCCAGGCCCGGGCTAATCCGGTCAACGCAGCGGTCAAATCCCTGCTGCGGGACCTCGACAGCGAAATCCGTCGTCTTATAGACGAACATACCGATATCCTCGCTCAACCAGCACCCGACGCTCTGCTGAAGCATCTGCTCTACTACGTAGCCCGGGCTCGGGATCTGGATTCCGAAAAGGTCCAGGAGCTGCGCAGCCGCTATCAACTCGAGCAGGCCCTGCCCTCTGAGGATGACGTGGATGCGGCCAGGAATCGCGTTTCCGGCCCTGGCCGAGAAGCCATCCACTCGGTTGTCAGCGCCCTGAATGAAGAGCTTGCCAAGCTGAAAGACCAGCTGGATCTGTTTGTCCGCTCAGAAGTGCGACAGAACAGCGAACTTGAAGATCTTCTGCCCGGCCTGGTGCAGGTGGGTAACACACTCGCGGTATTAGGCCTGGGAATTCCACGAAAAGTCATTACAGAGCAAATCGAACTGGCAGAGCAACTCAGCGCACAAGCAGAACCGGTCGATGATGGCACCTTGATGGACATCGCCGGAGCTTTACTCTACGTGGAAGCCAGCCTCGCGGGTCTGGACAGTGATCGACAGCCGGAGCGCTCTGGAGACCGCAGCGATAACCTGCCTGTCAACCATGGCTCACGGGAACTTGGTGAAGCCAGCAGCGCTCTCCTCAGGGAGTCGCGTAATACCCTGGAGCAGGTGAAATCTGCTGTCATCAACTTTATTGCCTCCCAGTGGGACGCCCGTGAAATCGAACATGTCCCGGGCCTGTTGCACAGCATCCGCGGTGGCCTGAGTCTGGTTCCACTGGAACGTGTAGCCAGCATGCTAGCGTCCGCCGAGCGCTACATTTCGGACGTTTTGCTCAGCGGTCGACACGTGCCCGACTGGAAACAACTGGATACCCTGGCCGACGCAGTTACCAGTATTGAGTACTACCTGGAGCGGCTGGCTGAGGGCATCAGCGATAACGAAGACATCCTGAAAATTGCTGAAGAAAGCCTTGCCAAGCTTGGTTTTCCTGTGGGTGAGGAGCCCACATGGGGCCACGAACCTGTCCAGGAAGACATACCGGTTGTAGAGCAAGCCGAAACCAAAACATCGGATGAAGATCTTCTTGACGACGAGATTCTTGGCATTTTTGTGGAGGAAGCCGAGGAGGTTCTGCAAACCATCCACGAGTTTTACCCACGCCTGCGTCAGAACCACGACGACCGTCCGGCACTGACCGAAGTCCGTCGGGCGTTCCATACGCTCAAAGGCAGTGGTCGTCTTGTTGGCGCAAACAGCCTTGGAGAACTGGCTTGGTCGGTGGAAGACCTGCTGAACCGCGTCATCGACCAGAGCGTCAAGCCGAACGATGACCTGTTCACTTTGCTGGACGAAGTCAATGCCCGCCTCCCTTCACTGATTCAGGAATTCCGTGATGGTCAAGTAGCGGGTGATGTGGCCGGGCTGACCGAGCGCGCAGAGTCCATGACGACAACTCGCCGCAGCGACGGCGACATCGAGCTAACCGTTACGGCTGTGGCGAGTCCGGAAGAGCCGGCGCACGAGGAAATCCCGGAGCTCGAAGCGACGGTCAGCAATGACCAGCAAGACGATCTGATTGACGATGAAATCCTGGAAATCTTCATCGAGGAAGCCGGCGAGGTTCTGGATACTGTCCGCGAATACCTGCCCATGCTCCTGCGCCAGCATGATGATCGCAGTGCTCTTTCGGAAGTGCGTCGAGCATTTCATACCCTGAAGGGCAGCGGTCGCATGGTTGGTGCGATGGTGGTAGGTGAGCTGGCCTGGTCTGTAGAAAACATGCTGAACCGCGTGATCGACGGCAGCATTTTCATGAATGACGACATAGCCAGCCTGTTGGATGAAGCCACCGCCATTCTCCCAACACTGGTGAGTGATTTTGAAAACCATCAGCCGCCGTCAATTGACCCGGCTGGTCTTGAAGCACGAGCCACCGCTCTGGCCAACGGCGAAATCCCCGACACCATGCCAGCGGCTGAAGCCGAGAGCGCCGCTGGGGCAGTTGAGCCAACCAAAACTGACTACGACGAAGATGAAGGCGTTGATCCGGTGCTGCTGGACATCTTCGAGAGCGAAACAGTGACCCACCTGCAGACTCTTAATGAGTTTCTGGCGTCAGCGGGCGACAAGGTCAACGTTTCCTATACAGACAACCTTTCCCGCGCTCTACACACTCTCAAGGGCAGCGCCCATACGGCAGGAATTGCCCCGATTGCAGCGGTCATTGCGCCGCTTGAGCGCTTCGTCAAGGAATCTCGCGCCCAGAACTTGCGCGCCGACCGCGATGTGCTGTCGCTGATCGAAACAGCCTGCGACTTCCTGACACAGGGTCTGGCGCAGATTCGCCGAAAGCCCCAGGCCTCCCTGCCTGGCACTGAAGCCTTCCTTGAAAAACTGGAGCGCGTTTCCAGTGACACGCTCCGTACCTACAACGGAGACGCAAACTACGACCATCAGCAACCTGCACCCTCACAGCTTTTGCAGCTGTTCCTTAATGAGGGCCTGGACGTTGTTCTGGATGCCGACCTTATTCTTGATCAGTGGGCAGATAATCCGCAGGATATCAGGCCGCTCCATCGCCTTAATGCCGAACTGGTAAAGCTTACCAATGCAGCGACCGAGGCTGGCGCGCCAGACGTTGCCGCGTTGTCGGAAGCCTTGCAGGAGGTCTACGAGGCGGCCATCACCCGGAATGCAGCACCGGATGAACAGTTTTTCCCCACCGTTCGCGACGCCCATGAACACCTGATCAATATGATGGATCAGGTTGCAGCCGGGCTGGCAATCGAGCCTGGCGACGAGCTGATTTCCGGGCTTGAAACCCTCATTCTGTCCCTGGCCGGGCAGGAAGCCCAGGCCGTCAGCGCTTTCGACCAGGAGTTCACCGAGAACCTGGAGGAAATTGATCTCAGCTTTGACATGGATGAATTTGAAACGTCTGCAGCCGAGGAGACCGGCACGGATCAACTGCCGGCGTCCGACAGCGAGCTGGATGAAGAGCTTGCGGAAATATTTCTCGATGAAGCCCGAGACCTCATCGATAGCACCGCCGATGCGTTGCAGAGCTGGAGCGACTCTACAGGCAACCTGGATATCCTGCGCTTGCTTCAACGGGATTTGCATACCCTCAAAGGTGGCGCGCGCCTTGCCGATATTCCTGCAGTAGGCGACCTCTCTCACGAGCTTGAAAACCTGTTTGAAGGGCTGACAGAAAAACGGTTGTCGGTTAATGACGAGCTGTCAGACCTGTTGTTCCGCTGTCATGACCGGCTGGCCGGCATGGTAGAAAACATGGAAGCGAAGGAGCTTCCGCGCCCGGCACCGGACCTGATCAGCGAAATCCGCGCCTACGTGGACAACTCGAGCGGCTCGCGACCAGTCACAGATATAGCGGTATCCGACGAGTACACTGAAGCAGCATCTGATGAGATTGGGCTCCCGGTACCAGAACTTGAGGAAGCTGACGAAGCTGAAGAGAGCGGGCACGGAACCTATCTCTCACATCTGGACCCGGAACTGATCGGCATCTTCCTCGAAGAAGCCTACGATCTGATCAACTCCACAGGCAGTGCGCTGCACACCTGGAGCGAGGATCCGTCCAACCGCTTGGTAGCAACGGAACTGCAGCGGGACGTGCACACTCTCAAGGGTGGCGCCCGGATGGCCGGTGTGGAAGCCATTGGCGACCTGACCCACGTGCTTGAAGATCTGTTCGAGAAAGCGGCGGAGGGCCAGCTGGAAGCCAGCAGTGCCATGACCGATCTGCTGTTTGCCTGCCACGACCGGCTGGCACAGATGGTTGAACAGGTCGCAACCCGTAAACCCTGCCCACCCGCCGCCGACCTGGTGGATCAGGTTGAGGCCATTCTCCGCGGCGAACCAATGCCTGCGAGCAGTGACATTGCTGCACCGATTCCGGAAACCGACACTGTCCAGACGGAGTCCAGTGACCAGGAGCTCACCGGCATCTTCCTGGACGAAGGCCACGAGATCCACGAAGCCATTAGCGAGTGCCTCGATCAGTGGCGCGAAGATCCGCAGGCAATGGACGGTGTTGCGCAGCTGCAGCAAGAATTGCATACGCTCAAAGGTGGCGCACGGCTATCCGATGTCGACCCCATCGCGGAACTGGCTGACGCCTGGGCGGGCGCGCTTGATGCGCTGGTTTACAGCCCCGGCAACCAGAAGCTTCTTTTGACGCTCAGTGGCCGCGGGCTCGCCGACCTGACATCCATGCTCAACGCTTTGGCGCAGGGTAACGAACCCGCTGCGGATCCTGAGCTTCTTGCAGCGTTTAACAGCGCACAAAACCCTGATGCCGGTAGCCTGGAGCTGTCTCAAGAGCAGGCCGCAGCGGCAGATCAGGAAACGGCTGATCCGGAAATTCTGGAAATCTTCCTGGAGGAAGCCAGCGAAATCATGGATCAGCTGGAGCAGCTCCTTGATGACTGGCGTAAAGATCCTTCCAGTAACCATTTCAATCAGGAGGCGCAGCGCGCACTGCACACACTCAAGGGCGGTGCGCGTTTGTCCCAGCTCTCTGTGCTGGGCGACAAAGCCCATGGTTTTGAAACCCGCCTGACCGAACTGGGCGGCAAAGCACCAGACGACAGCCAATGGCAGGCCATCACCGAAGACCACGACGGCATCATGGCCCTGGTGGCAGACGTACGTGAGCGCTTCGACTCCGGCGCGGCGGCACAAGAACCGCAGAGCGAAGTTGCGTTAGAGCCCACGCCCAAATCTGCACCAGCAAAAGCACCGGCAAAGCTCCGAAACAAAGGCGCAGACGCACAGCGCACTGCCGCACAGGAGACCATCCGGGTATCTGCTCCTCTGCTGGACGAACTGGTCAACCTGGCGGGCGAAACCAGTATCACCCGTGGCCGACTCGAACAGCAAAGCAGTGATTTCGGCAATACCCTGGATGAAATGGCTGCGACCATCGAGCGTTTGCGCGAACAGCTGCGCAGGATGGAAATCGAAACCGAGACACAGATCCTCTTCAGTGCCGAGAAAGAGCACGGCCCGGACTACGGCGACGACTTCGATCCGCTGGAAATGGATCGTTACTCATCCATCCAGCAGTTGTCCCGAGCTCTGACCGAGTCATCTTCGGACCTTGCAGATCTGCGCGAAACATTGTCTGACCGGGTTCGGGACACTGAAACCTTGCTGGTTCAGCAATCCCGCATCAACACGGAACTTCAGGAAGGTCTGATGAAGACCCGAATGATTCCGTTTTCCTCCATGGTGCCGCGCTTGCGCAGGATTGTTCGCCAGATCAGCGGCGAGCTGGGCAAGAAAGTAGAGTTTGATGTGCGCAATGCGGAAGGCGAAATGGATCGCAACATTCTGGAGCGCATGATCGCGCCGCTGGAGCACATGTTGCGTAACGCAATCGACCACGGCATCGAAAGCCCGACCGACCGGCTGAAAAACGGCAAGGCAGAAGCGGGTCGGGTTACCCTGTCGCTTGTCCGGGAAGGCGGTGATGTGGTGCTTCGCATGATAGACGACGGCGCAGGCATTCCTTCTGCAGTCATCCGGGACAAGGCTATCCGCCAAGGTCTCTTGCGGGAAGATGAAGATCTCTCCGAACGGGAAGTTCTGCAGTTTATTCTGCAACCCGGGTTCTCGACCGCACAGCAGATCACCCAGATTTCCGGTCGCGGCGTTGGAATGGACGTGGTCGCCAGCGAAATCAAACAGCTCGGCGGTAGCCTGGACATCGAGTCACAGCTGGGCCGGGGCGCCGTATTCACCGTTCGGCTGCCGTTTACCGTTTCGGTAAACCGTGCCCTGATGGTCTCCACGGGTGAAGATTTTTACGCTATCCCGCTGAACACTATCGAAGGTATTGTCCGGGTTAGCACCTATGAGCTTGAGGAGTACTACAAGCCGGATGCTCCCATGTACGCATACGCCGGCCAGGAGTACCGTCTGCAGTATCTCGGCAGCCTGCTGAACAGTGACCATCATCCCAAGCTCCAGGGTCAGGCCCTGCCGCTGCCGGTGATTCTGGTTCGCGGCGCCGAGCAGCCCATGGCTCTGCAGGTAGACAACCTGATGGGCAGCCGGGAAATTGTTGTTAAATCCCTGGGCCCGCAGTTCGGCACCGTTCGCGGCGTATCCGGTGCCACCATTCTTGGTGATGGTAACGTGGTAGTCATTCTCGACTTGCCGGCCATGATCCGCTCCGACATCCTGTCTGAACGCCAGCGCCTCGCCGATCTGGAAAAGGCACGGGAGTCGGTCCGCTACGAAGAGCGCGCTACTGTCGTTATGGTGGTGGACGATTCGGTTACCGTACGGAAGGTTACCTCTCGCCTGCTTGAGCGCAATGGCATGGAAGTTATCACCGCGAAAGATGGCCTCGATGCGGTTGCGCAGTTGCAGGATCAAAAACCGGACATCATGTTGCTGGATATCGAAATGCCGCGTATGGATGGCTTTGAGGTAGCGAGCTTCGTGCGGCACGACGACAACCTGCGCGATATGCCGATCTGCATGATCACGTCGCGAACCGGCGAGAAACACCGTGAGCGGGCATTGGCTATTGGCGTGAACGAATACCTCGGCAAACCGTTCCAGGAGACTGACTTGCTGAAGACAATCGAACGGCTGACCGGTAAGCAGTGATGACCGGCCAATACGGCCGGGCTCCGGTCGGAATTGTGTCGGATGTTGTCCTGCAAAGGCACCGTCTGCAGGCTGCAGCCGCCAAGTTTGGCCTTGAAGTCTGCTTCTCTGGTGACCCTGAAAGGCTTCAGGGACAACCCGGGTTTCCAGAGGCCGGTTTGTGGCTGGTCACCCTGGAGGATGAGGCGGACCACCAGGCTCTGTTCGACTATTTGCTGGAAAATACCGAAGCGCCCGTTCTGTTCGGGTTGGACCAGGCACCCGCGTCCGGCAGCTTAGAGTATTTTCGCTGGGAGCGCAGGCTCCTCGGCAAGCTGGAGCGCCAGCTGGGAGAGCGAGTTGAGCCGACGCAGCTGGATTCCAAAGCCAGCCTTGAAGAGCTTGCGGAGCAGGCTCCGGAGACCGATGTAACGTCGGAACTTCCTCAGTGGCTGACGCCCGCTACACCTGGCTCTGTAGCAGAAGAAGTTTGGGTGTTATGCGCCTCACTCGGTGGCCCGGCTGCCGTGAAGGCATTTCTGGATAACCTGCCGCCAGGCTTGCCCATAGGTTTTATATACGCCCAGCATATTGATGGGAATTTTGCCGAGGTACTCGCCCGGGTGCTCGGACGTCATGCGCACTACAAACTAAAGCATGCAGAGGAAAACTACCGGGTAAAAAACGGCGATGTCGTACTGATGCCGGTTGAGCACGAATGGACACTTGAAAGCACCGGTGTACTGACCGAGCTTGAAAACCCCTGGCCGGGGCCTTACGGCCCCTCTATTGACCGGGTGTTGCTGAATACTGCAGATCATTACGGCGCACACTGCCATGCAATCCTGTTTTCCGGCATGGGGAACGACGGTGTGATAGCGGCGCCATTGCTCAAGGCCTATGGTAGCCGGATCTGGGTTCAGGAAAGTACCAGTTGTGGCAATAGCTCGATGCCGGACTCCGTCGCCGCCACCGGCTGCTCCAGCTTTACCGGCACGCCCGAACAACTGGCCCGGGAATTGGTCAAAACCATCGAAAAATCCTGCTTGCTTAAAGGCCGGCAGAAACGGGACACCGCCTGAGGACACAAGCAATGAAAGACAACAGCCAGACCCTCTCCTGCGTTATGATCCCCGTAAGCAGGCGGCAGCTTATATTGCCCAACGTATCCATTGCCGAGGTGGTGGACTACGCCAGCAGTGATGCAGGTATCGGCGCACCGGACTGGCTGGCCGGCCGGTTGGAGTGGCGCGGGCTGAATCTGCCCGTTATATCCTACGATGCAGCAAACGGCGGTACTCTTGCAGTGCCCGGCGAAAATCGTGGCAGGATAGTTGTGCTCAACAGCGTCAGCGACAGCAACAAGAAACTTCGTTTTATGGCCCTGATCACTCAGGGTATCCCCAGCCAGGTTCGCATCACCGAAGATCAGGTCAAGCAACTGGAGGGCGAAAACGGCCCTGCCGATCTTATGCTGGTCGAAGTAGATGGCGAAGCCGCCTGGATTCCCAATCTGGATTATCTGGAATCTCTTGCCTGCGAATCACTGGTCTAAACCCGGGTTATCTGCGTGCCTCGTGGCAGGAGGATCTGTGCAACTGTTATAATGTTGCACTTTTTTGCAAATGCAGGATCCCGACCATGTCCGCCCGTGCGCTCCCGTACCGCCCTCACAACCACGATGCCTGTGTCAGCCAGGCTCTGTCCGACGCCAGGGCGATCTGTCAGCAGCAGAGTGCCCGCCTGACACCCACCCGAGAGCGAGTACTGGAGCTGGTCTGGCAATCCCACAAACCCCTCGGGGCCTACGATGTACTGGCAAAGCTTACCGCTGAAGGCCACAACGCAGCACCCCCAACGGTATACAGAGCACTGGATTTTTTGCAGCAACACGGGCTGGTACATCGTATAGCCTCGCTTAACGCGTTTATCGGTTGCGCCCATGTGGGCGAGCATCACACGGGTATGTTTCTTATCTGCCGCGTTTGCGGCAATGTTCTCGAGCTGACCGATGCGTCTGTATCCACAGCAATACGCAACGCAGCCGGTGCCGAAGTATTCCGGGCGGAAGCGGTTACGCTGGAAGTAGCTGGAGTCTGCCCTGGCTGTCAAACGGAACCAAACCATGAGTGACGCGCTGGTTGCCATCGAAAACCTTACCGTCCGGTTTGGTGACAGGCCGGTTGTCGACCGGGTAAACCTGTCACTGTACCGCGGTGATATCATTACCATTATCGGGCCCAACGGCGCCGGTAAAACCACGTTGATTAAAGCCATTCTGGGCATTCAAGCCGCAACCAGTGGCCGCATCATCCGGAAAAAAAATCTGGTTATCGGGTACGTGCCTCAGCACCTGAGCCTGGAATCAACGCTGCCCCTGAGTGTCAGGCGCTTCATGCTACTCAGTGGCCGGCCGCTGGCAGAATGTGAATCTGCGTTGGTGAGAACCGGTGTCAGCCATCTGCTGGACGCTTCAGTGCATCATCTTTCAGGGGGCGAGCAGCAACGCCTGCTGTTGGCCAGGGCCTTGGCCCGAAAACCTGATCTTCTGGTACTTGATGAGCCGGCCCAAGGCGTTGATATTAATGGCCAGGCCGCGCTTTATGACTTGATCCGCCAGTTACGGGACGAGCTGAATTGTGGCGTCATCATGATTTCCCATGACCTGCATCTGGTCATGGCCGCAACCGACAAGGTTATCTGCCTGAACCAGCATGTATGCTGCAGCGGATATCCCGCAGATATTTCCCACGACCCGGCTTTTATCGAAACCTTCGGCCGGCCGGTGGCTGAGGCTCTGGCGGTATACCACCATCATCACAACCACAGCCATGATCTGCATGGCAACGTGGTCGATAGCGACCACTCCAGCCCGGCCATAAGCCATGGCGGCAGTCATGAAGATAGCCATACAGGGTGCCAACATGACCATCATTGATGCCATACTGAACGATTTCTTCTGGCGAGCGCTTCTTGGTGGCCTGGGAGTGGCACTGATCGCAGGCCCGCTGGGCTGTTTTGTCGTGTGGCGGAGAATGGCCTATTTTGGCGACACCCTGGCTCACTCGGCGCTGTTGGGCATTGCTTTGAGCTTTTTGATCAGTGTTCCGTTGAATCTCGGGGTTATCACTACCAGTGTTATTCTGGCCATCGCCCTGATGCTGTTTTCCCGCAACAAAACGCTCGCCACCGACACCCTGCTCGGCATTCTCGCACACAGCGCTCTGGCCATTGGCCTGGTAGCACTCAGCTTCATGCCGAATGTCCGAATCGATCTGACTGGCTTGCTGTTTGGTGATTTGCTGGCCATGAACCGCAATGACCTGCTTTGGATCTATGGCGGTGCCGCTCTGATTCTGACGCTGTTAACCGTACTTTGGCGCGGCTTGTTGATGAGCACCATTCACGAAGAACTGGCGCGGGTGGAAGGCGTACCGGTTGAGCGCCTGCGCCTGTTGCTTATGTTGATGTTCGCACTGGTGATCGCGGTCGCCATGAAAATGGTGGGCGTTCTGCTGATTACCGCACTGTTGATCATCCCGGCAGCCACAGCGCGCAGGCTCGCCAGCACCCCGGAACAGATGGCGGCCATGGCGGTAGTATTCGGGTTTATTGCCGTGGCAGGTGGTTTGAGCATGTCGTGGCATCTGGATACACCCGCCGGCCCCTCCGTCGTGGTAACGGCCTTTGTCACGTTTCTCGTTGTCTATGGCGGCGCTGGCCGGCTCTCAACAAGGCGTTCTGCTTAAGCGGCCGTCTACCCAGCCGTCATAAAGGCTGAAGAACATCCACCATGCGGCCGGTTTCCAGCAGTTCCAGAAACTCATCGCCCAGACGTTCACTCTCTGCAATGGCTTTTCGCCATGAGCGCTCTCGGCTGCCGTCATTCTCTGCGTAAGTTTCGAAATCCTTGCGATCAGGCAGCTTACCGTCCGGCAGCCGTTCCAGATAGTCCGCGGAGGGCGCCACCAGCAACACATCCTGCAGGCGAGTCGCATCGCCGCGACGCCAGGGCAGCGTCTTATCAAACCAACCGGGCACGATGCGATCGGTGAAGTGCGGGTACAGAACCACGCCCGGCTGCTCATAAGGCAGATCAAGATGGTAATCCAGAAGCCCGCCATCCCGGTATATACCCTCTGGAGCGCCGGGAATATTCCGGACACCGGACATCACCATGGGAATAGACGCTGATGCCAGCAAGGCAGGTAGCAGGTTGTCTCGGCTCAGCGGCACCTCATGGCTGTGGAAATCAGCCAGTGGCGACAAGGGCGCCTTCAACCTGGCGTCGTGGAGAATGCCCCGTTCCATAAAACGCCCCAGGTGCCGCCGGCCAATCATATTGGCACTGATAGCCGTCATCAGACCGAAGCTCAGGCGGGCTCTGGTATCCGGTTCGAGCATGCCAAGGCTGCGGACAACAACTACATTCAGGCGGTACCACGGATGCTTAAGAATGTATTCCTCCCGGCCCCCGATCAGTTCTTCAAGGAACTGAATGCTTTGACGAGTAACCTCAGCAGCGCTGACTCCTTTCGAGAAGCGCTGGGAGGTATAGAGTTCGGCCAGTTTGGCAAGTTGAGCCCGCGGGTTACTCGAGGACGCAATGGCGGCAAACCGCCAACTGCCAATTGACGAGCCAATGAGGGAACGCTCTTGTTCAACACGGGGCAACCAGTCACCAAAAATGGCTTTATCCAGGCCGCTGAGACCAAGGGCCTTGGGGCCGCCGGCCGCACCGGGTATAACGTGCACATCATCCGGGATCAGAGGTTTTTCCTGCAACCGCTGCAGGGTTCTGCGGCCTGCACGGATAGTGAGCGCGGGCGCGCGAGTGTGGATGGCTGTCATATCAGTTTTCCGTCAGCATGATTGCAAGAATGAAAGTCAGCGTAAAAGGTACGAATTTTAGCGAGCCGGGTATCACGGGCCAACTGAAGAAAACTAATGGCGCCAATAAACTGATACTCGGGCATCGCCCGACGGATACCCGTGCTAAACTTCAGTTCAGGCCAGCCAGCGGCTTTATCCGGACAACAGGAGTATGCTGTGAACACGCTTTCCTCCACCGGTTCGAGATCTACCAATCCGACAATTGCCGTACTTGGCTTCAAGCACCAGCTCGTCTATCACTTGCATTTTTGGGCCTTCATCGCCGTGGCTCCGCTTGTCGTTGTGCAATGGCAGCACCATCATTTTCTGCTTTCAGGCCTGTTGATTCTTTTTTGTGTTAACGCTGCTCTGGTGATCGGCCTGCTGCGATTTCGCGGCACTTACTTCCTGAAAGGGCGCCTGTTTCCCCTGCTGGCGGTGGTCAGCGCCGCATACTCAACGGCCATTAATGGACACGCGGGCTTATACTGGGCTTACCCTGCCGCGGCGGCCCTGTTTTTCCTGTTACCCCTGCGGGAAGCTACTGCCAGTAATATTGTTTTTGTCAGCGTTATGGCCGTGGTTTCTTTCATGAAGTTTCCCGAAGCTGATTTCTGGCGCATTACCTTCTCGCTGGGTCTTACTTGCCTGTTCTCCATGATTTTTGCCTGGCTGGTCGGCAAACTCCAGACTGAACTCTCCCGGCTTGCAACCACCGATCCGCTCACCGGCTGCCTCAACCGATCACAACTGGCCGATGTTCTGAACAGCCAGATTCAGATGCGGGAACGCTATGAGCGGGTATCCAGCCTGATCCTTCTGGACCTGGATTACTTCAAAATGATCAATGATCAGTGGGGACATCTTGCGGGCGACAAGGTGCTTACAGAAATGGCCCTGCGGCTGCGCAATCGGCTCAGAGAAAACGACCAGCTTTTCCGTATCGGCGGAGAAGAATTCATGATCGTGCTACCTGAAACCGCTCAGCAGGAGGCCAATTTTCTGGCCCACCAACTCCTGACCAGCATCAGCGCCCGACCGTTTCTCGAAGATATCAAGATAACTGCCAGCGCCAGTATTGCCGAGGTCAGCAAAGGCGAAACCTGGTCCGTTTGGCTAAATCGCGCTGACCAGGCGTTGTACGACGCCAAGTCCCAGGGGCGTGATCAGGTGGTCGGTGCTGCCCGCCAACTTGCCACAGACAGCAGCAATCCTGGCGAATCTCCCGCACCCGTTGTCAGCTAGATTACTGGTTGGTGCCTCACCGGTGTTTGCGGAAATCCCTGTAAGCGCAGAACACCTCCCAGGGGCTTTCAAAGTGCGGGTAGTGCCCGACATTCCGCAATTGCACCACATCGGCCCCAGGAATCATTTCCTGATAACGCAATGCCATGGCCGCTCCCGATACGGGGTCTGCCATTCCTGAAATCAGTCGCATTGGCTGCGTGGCATTTTGCAACGCGGACACCCAGCGATGACGATGGCATCGGCGATCTTCCATAAACTGGATCAGATGATGCAGAATTCCACGGCCGTTGTTGTAAGTGAGCAGGTGCCAGAAATCGTCCATATCCCGTTGGTCAGGGAGGCTCTTGCTGCCAAACAATTTCAGAAAGCTGCGCTCGAAGCTGCGCCGCGTCAGGGCCCGGCCGAGCAAACCGCCAAATGGGCTGCGCAACAATCTCTGGATCATCAGCGGACGGTGCACTTCCGGAAACAACGCGCCGTTCAGGAAACAGACACTGGCAACCTGAAAAGGCAACACCCCTTCCTGCTCCCGGGCCAGAAGCTCCTGGGCGACACTGCATCCATAGTCGTGAGCTAAAAGATGCACCGACTCCAAACCGAGGCCTTCCAGTAGCCCCTGCACCAGATCTGCCTGGTCTTCAATGCTGTACGCATGCTCCCGGGGCTTGTCAGAGAAGCCGAACCCAAGAAAATCCAGAGCCAGCACATTGTTGTTCTGAACCAGCATGGGCCAGATCCGATTCCAGTCCCAGCTTGCAGTAGGGAATCCGTGCATCAATACAAGCGGCTCCCCCCTGCCTGCCATACGGCTGAATATCGCGTGGCCCTCGTAAGTGAACCATTTACCGCCCTGTTGCCACTCCTCAAGCACAGGCGCTCCAGTGCCCGCTGCCGTTCCATCCCTGATACCCGGTATCTGCTGTTCCACGCGCTGTCCCCGATAGATCCTTCATACCCTGCGACTTTAGAATAAACCCGGCCCTCCTGCCAGAGGTAGCAATTGTGTTTGATAATCTGTAAACGGGTGCTGGTCTTTTCTGAGCGCGCCATCGTAAACCGTAGAGATGCCAATCAATTTCACTTAAGCTTTGGCCTTCGTACCCCAAAGAGAACCGGAAACCACTATGACCAAACTCCTTGACGACCTCGCGGGCCACTACCGCGCCATCATCAACGGGCTGGGTGAAGACACCAACCGCGAAGGTCTGCAAGACACTCCGATTCGTGCCGCCAAAGCCATGCAGTTCCTGACCCGAGGCTACCAGCAGGATCTTGGCGATCTCGTAAACAATGCCGTATTTGAATCGGCAATGGATGAGATGGTTGTGGTTCAGGATATAGAGCTCTATAGCATGTGTGAGCATCACATGTTGCCGTTTATTGGCAAGTGCCACATTGCCTACCTGCCTCAGGGTCGCGTTCTCGGCCTGTCCAAGTTTGCACGCATTGTGGACATGTATGCCCGCCGCTTGCAGATCCAGGAAAACCTGACGCGCCAGATCGCCGAAGCCGTAGAGAGCGTTACCGATGCCAAAGGCGTTGCGGTGGTTATCGAAGCACAGCACATGTGCATGATGATGCGCGGAGTGGAGAAGCAGAACTCGAAAATGAAAACCTCCATGATGCTCGGGCAGTTCCGTAAATCCCAGGCAACGCGTTCAGAATTTCTTAACCTGATCAGCAGTCATCGTTGATCAAAGCAGTTCGGATGGAGGCGATATGACAGGGGTTTCCTGCAACCACAAGGCAAGAGTCCAGATCAAGAATTTGCTGTTGCGAGCGTACATTGGCATCAAGGATGAAGAGATTGACAATCTGCAGGACGTTATCATCAATGTCTGCCTGACCTACGATGCCGCAGAAGCAATCGACCGAAACGAAATTACGGCTGCGCTCAACTACCGCACCATTACCAAGCAGATCATCGGCCACGTGGACAGCAATCGCTTTGCGCTTCTTGAGCGCCTGACCCACGAGGTGCTGAATATCGTTATGGAGCACGGAGCCGTGCAGTGGGCGCAGGTGGAAATCGACAAGCCACACGCGCTACGCTATGCGGAATCTGTGTCTGTCTGTCTTGAAGCGCGCCGGTAATTCAATACCGATAGCTCAACACCGTTAATCCAACGCAGGTGGTTCGATACGATGCCAAGCAATCAACCTGATCAAATGCGCGCTATTCTTGAAAGCGTCCGCACCATCGCTCTGGTAGGCGCTAGCGAGAAAACGCACCGGCCCTCCCATGAAGTCATGGAGTTCATGCAGGGGCATGGATACCGGGTTATTCCGGTCAACCCTCGCCTTGCCGGCCAGAAGGTTCTGGGCGAGACCGTTTACGCCGACATCACTTCTCTGCCGGAGCCCGTCGATATGGTTGAGCTGTTCCTGGCTCCGGAACGCACAGATGCGGTGATTGATCAGGCCATTGAGCTGAAGGTACCGGTGATCTGGATGCAGATTGGCGTTATCAACGAGGTGGGCGCGGCCAGGGCCGAGGCCGCAGGGCTGACGGTTGTGATGGATAAGTGCCCCAAGCAGGAGATTCCGCGCCAGGGTATTCCGGCGATTGGGTCTGATTTGTAATCGCACTTTGGTCCCGCCAACGTCGCGATTGAATTTTTCAGGTGAGATTTTATGGCTACGGGTTATCTGACGCCGGAACAGGACAGTAAGCTTCGCCGATGGGAGCGCTGGAACCGGAATTATTTTATCTTTGCGTTCGTTGCTCTGATTGTTGCTCTGGTGTTCAGTAGCCAGCTCGGGCTTTCCAGCGGTGACGACTGGGGGCCTCTGGGCTTGTTGATTATTGCACTGATTACTCCGATCATTATTCTGCAGCTACGCTTGGCCTGCCCGGCTTGCGGTCAAAAGATTGGCTGGCAGGCCAAGTTGATGGCGCCTGACCAGTGCAAAAGCTGCGGTACCTTCCTTCTGTCAATCCAAATAAAAGATGAGATCCCCGATGTAGAGTTCTAGGGGGCTCCAAAGGTGGGTGCAAATTTAGAAAGCTTGATAGACCAGCTTAAGGTGATATTTGTCATCTATCTCCAACCGTAAGTTGATATTTTTACAGCGGAAAATCAGAGAAAGCAGTTTCTCGGCGGATGTATTGATAGGTATAGCTGAAGTACGGGAGTAAAGCAAAAGAAAAGCTGGATGGAAAATCACCAGATCGAGGCTATCGATCCGAAGACCATCGGCTTTTAGGCAACCAAACAGGGAAAGAGTTTTTCGGTAAGGGGCCTGGGCAGGGAAACGTGTTAGTCAAAAACGGGGAGATGAGCTGGCCGGGAGCATGAACCGTCAGTCAAGACATATCATGTACTCAAACAGGGATGGGCCATCGATCCACTTTTCCCATTCCCGGTGAGTCGCCCATTTCAGTTTCTGTTCCTCGACCAGTCTTCGAACGTCCTGCTCAGTGCAATCGAGAGCGACGGCTGCTTTGTTCAATGGCACAGACCTCCGAGTTGCGGACTTGCGCTGCTGAAAGAGCCATTTTTCAAACCTGGATTCATTAACAAAAAACCTTGAAAGGAGTTTGTCCTCACCAAACCCGCCCGGAATAACTTTTTTCAGAATATCGTTTACTAACATTCCCGGATTAGCGAAGTTTTTCCGAAAAGCTGGTGAATCCGCATCGACCTCAATAAACCCATCAGCAGTCTGTACCGCGAACTGACGTAACTTGCCGATGATTTGGCTGGCATCAAAACGCCGCTTTTTCGATTGCGCAACGTTTTTGAAAGTTGGAAAAACCCCGTTACCGACCAGGTCTTCGGCAACCTCCTCACTCCACTCCTTAATACTGGCAATCGAGGCAATATCAAGCTGATACCGGTATCCAACCCCCTCTCCTGATTCGAATGCAGCTTCACGCCTGGGTTGCGCGATATAGCGAGTGTTCTCAGAAAGCTCATCTCCCAACGCAATGCTATCGAGTGGAATACTCGATCCCCGAGCCGGTCCATTCCAATCATTCAGTAGCCCATCTCTGAACAGTTGACAGGGCGCTTCAAGGAACTCTTCTCCCAAAGGCATCAAGTCCTTTCGCTTTTCATAACACTGTTTTCTCCATTGAGCGAAAAACTCTGGCTCCTGGAGCGTGCGATAGGCTCGAGCAACATACGCCGAATGCTCGATCAGGCGCGGCGCGGCTTCCAACGTGTCATGTAATGAGTCAAATGGTCTCATCATGTGCACGATTGCCCGGCACAAATCCTGAATTACTGTTGGATCGACGTTTGATGGATCCTGTTCCAGTTGCGCCCACAGCTGCAACTCCAAATCAGAAATTTCTGAAGCCATCGGCGCTTCAAACTCAGCCCAGTCCATTTCGCATTTGTCGCAACCCAAGAGCAGAGTTCCAGAGGGCGTCAACGCCTTTTTGCAGCTGGGGCATTCAGCCGTCAGCAGCGAAGAGTGTTTGGGGCACATAGAGGTGAATGCCAACCCCCACCGCCAGTCCAGAACTCCGGTCTCCGCGATACACTGAGGACAGATTCTCGGATATCCCGTGCGGACGTCCTGAATCAGGCGAGTCCAATCTCTTTGCCACGGCAGATCATCCTGCCTCTGAAATTGCCTCAGGTAGGGCCGCACAGGACGTTCTAGCCGAGTTTCAAGGGCATCGAACAGGTCGCCAAAGGCTGGTTGGCACCAGCCTTTGACTACATGGCTCGACTTCCCGACACCCAGAACATCCAAGATCTCGGAAGGCTTGAAAATGCAGTTCAGCTTTCCTAGGCGTAACAGATATCCGGTCAAGGATTCACCCTCAACAGGGAGTGGACGGACAGCTAGCCTTGTCATGTGCTAATCCTCCAGTGCCCAGCGTCCTCTTTGCGAGCCTTTTCATAGGCAGCATCGGCGCGTTCCAAGACCTTGTCTGGCTTGGCAGTAAATGGATTGAAGCGACCAAGTTCCGGGTTGAGCGAACTCCTCCCGAACGCACGAGCCAGATCATTTCGAGAAACCGTTTTCCCTGGCTCAACATTGTCGACGGAGGTGCGCAGCAGATGCGTAATCAGCCGTGGGATACCTTTGGTTGCCAGATAGAGTCGGGCAAGCATGTCCTCACTATTAAGCTGGATAGTTTGCACATTCTGACGCTTGAGGAAGCGCGAATAGGCACGCATGTATTTGGCGAATTCGTTGACCCTCCCATTCTCTTGCGCATCAAATGGACGAAGGCGAATCTGCCGGTGGGCGAATCGCTGGTACAACTCTTCATGCTGGGCAATCGAGCGGTAGCCAGGAGGCGTTCCAGCCATAACGACTGCGAGTTTGTGTTTATCCATCATCAATTTGATGTGATTAACCACGCCCCTTGTGTTGGACTTCGCCTGCTCCCGCAGGAAATGCTGGAACTCATCGAAAATGATCATCTCGACGCCTCGCTCGGCAATGAAAACATTGAGCTTTTGCTTAAGCTCACCGATAGTCCCCGCAATCGACCCCTGATAACTGGAGGCCAGAAGAATCTCCTGAATCAGGGTTTTCAGGGTAGGTTCCGCAGGAACAGAAACCAGGATGATTGGCTCCCTGGAACCTTCGGGCGTCTCCAGATCCGTGCGATTGGCAAGATGATTCCTGACATAAGAGGCAAGAATCGATGATTTGCCAAGGCCCGGCATGCCCATCAGAAGCATGCCTGTGCCCTCTACTCCATACATCGCGTGTGTTTGGCTCATAGCTTCGAGAGCCTCCTCATAACGGCCATGCCTGCAACGCCACTTCGCCAGGGCTTTGGCCGCCAGTTTCGTCTCCACAGACTTCGCATCAATCACCTTAGTCATCCTCGTATTCCTCCTCGTCAAATTCTGCGTCATCAAGTTCAATTGCTTCCACGTCCAAATCATCAAGTTCCCAATCCAGATCCTCTTTGCCTCTGAAACCCTCCTCTTTCCGTTGTTGAATGCCCTCATAGATACCTTCCACGGGTGCCCTACGCGAACGCTTTGAACTGGCCCGACGTGTATTCCGATCGTGGGTGCGGTTCGCCTCGATGGTTCCTCTTGAGGGGCTCGCGCGGCCCTGGCCGGTGTAGCCTTTGTCCCGGTATGTCTTGGAGCGCAGCCTGTTAAACTCGCCCAGACTGGTACCTGGACTGATATCCGGGTCAGTAACGAACGCCGGAATAAGTTCGTCCGTGAATGGATCAATGACGGTGACCGAATAGAGGTCATTGTTCGTGTACTGAACAGTTACCTCTGCTGGAAGCCCATGTGCCCGGAGCTGCATCCCGATCGTCTTGATTTTCGACTCTGTGTCGTTGTATCGAAGGTTATTGATCTGGATGCCTTGGTGAGCATGTTGGCCAGAAATGGTGCAAACGCGGGATTCGCCCATCGTCAGCTGGATTCGTTCGAAGTGC
>JAGPVT010000121.1 GCA_018066865.1 Marinobacter sp.
AAAACCTCCGCAAACTGGCCAAGCTCAAGCCGATGGTGCCAGCCTTACCGTAGAAAGGCGGTATGGTCACAGTTTGACGCGAATAATCAGACCATTAGTCGCGGGCACGCCGCCAAAACCAACGGGTTTTTCAACAACATCAGCCCATTGTGTGAATTTGGTTTTCCTGCTGCGTGCGCTCGCAGCGCAGAAAATGCTGCGTCAGGGCTTTGTTGATGGCGTGGATGCCCCCACCTACCGGCATCAACAAAGCCCAACAGACCTGAAAATACCGTTCTCGATATTGCAAAAAAACCAAAATTCCTTAGCGCAGGATTCCGCCCCTATCCGCAACTACTCCCTATGTCGGCGGCAGGGGGCTGCTTGCCGAAGAATTGCGGCGGCCCCGGTGGTTTTTGACGCGCCAAGTTTCAGGGGAGTGGCTATGAGTGCCCACCCCCCTGAATCCGGTAGCACCGCTGCTTATCAATGAGCCAGAAAGTCCAGCAACATCCTGTTGAACCGATCGGCGTGTTCCCATTGGGCCCAATGTCCGCAGCGATTGTAAACATGAAGCTGTGAATCCGCGATCCCAGCGACCAGCCGCAACCCGAAATCGAGTGGCACGAAACGGTCGTCGCGGCCCCAGATAATCAGTGTCTCAGCCTCGATCTCGCGCAGGCGAGGTGTGTAGTCAGAAAACTGAGCCGGATAGAGTCGCTGGCTTTCCACGAAATTCTTAAGGTGTTCGGAATTGGCCTGCATCGCTTTCAGCCTGGCCTGGAAAAGTTCGTCGGTCAAATTGGATGAATCGTAAACGAAGGTTTCCATCATTGCCCGAATGTTTTCCACCGAAGGGTCGCGATAGAGTTTTCCGACTAGGCGGATACCTTCTGCTGGCATCGGAGTGAAACTGCTGACCCCGCTGGTGCCGCCGCCCATCAGGATCAGTTTTCCTACATTTTGCGGGTGGGCCAACGCAAAGGCCACGGCGCTGTGGCCCCCCATTGAATTGCCCACGGGATGCACCTGCTTGATACCCAATTCGTCGATCAGACCCTTGGCGAAATTGGCGTTCAGGTCAGATCGCGAACTGGTGCAAATGATAGGGTCGCTTTTGCCCCAGCCCGGTACGTCCATTAGGATCACGCGAAATCCCACATTGGTCAGCGGCGTAATGTTGCGGTTGAAGTTCGACCAACTGGTGGCACCGGGGCCGGAGCCGTGCAGCATCATCACCACCTCGCCGCCGGTTTTGGGATCGCAATCGTTGAAGTGAACCCGATAATCCTTGTCATCATAGCGAACAGTGACGAAACGGCTGGTGCCCGCTTCGGTCCATTGATTGATCATTCAGTATCTCCCTTTTCTGACGGACCGCGCGTTCGCAATTTCAGTAGGGCCCACGCCGGGCGCGAAACGCTTGTCTCGCGGGATAGTGGCACGCTGCCGCAATTGTGCAAGCACTGTCAGGATGAATGTTCGACTGATGAACAATTGAGAGGAGTGAGGGGCTCACAGGTTTAGGTCCCGTAAAATGCAAAGGCACTAAATGACTGATGGCAGCGGTTTCCAGGGGTCGGGATCAGGTTTTCGTCTGCAGCACAGCTTCGGCCCGTGCGATGCATTCGCGGAGCGGCTTGAGGCAGATCGCGGCGACTTTGGCGTGCGACAAGGCGCTGCGAAAGAAGACGATATTGACGGCACCGAGCGGCTTTTGACCACGTCTTACCGGAGTGCTATGGCGCTGGTGATTTCCTCGATCAGTCCCGCTGAGAAAGCGTAACCGCGCTGATGGACCTCTTCCGGGTAACGATCAATATTGGGCAATATCACTCCGTCCCAACGCCGAGCGACGAAGCGGCCGCGTCTTGCCCACCAGTCTACGGTGAACGGAGGTCGGGCTGTATTTGTGGCTGGACGCCTGAATCACCATGCGCCCCGCCACCGGTGTGGCAAAATCGCTTGGCCACATAATCGTTTTGGTGAGTTCGGGCATGAGTTTCGACATTATCTGGGCGGCTAAATCCTCGTGACGCACGCCATCGCTAAGCTGGAGGATACGCTCGGTGAGTGTCACTGCGCCGTCCTCGGCCCGCCGCGTGAGGTAGCCCTTCATTTCCAACGTATGAATCAGCCGGTAGAGCGTGCCATGGTCGATGTTGGTATACGCGGCAAGCTCGCCTATTTTTGCCCATCCCAGATCGCCAACGGCCTCGATCAGATCGAAGGCGCGTGTTACCGCCCGGACCTCAGGTAATCCCCCCATTTTTGATGGGGTCCAGCCGTAGAATTCAGGCAGCGGTTTTCAGTTTCATAGCGGGTGTGACGCCGCCGATGCCCATGTTGGGTCGCTCATTGTTGTAAGTCCAGAGCCATTCTGTCGCTTGCTCCTGTGCCTCCTCGATGGTTTCAAAGATGTATTGGCTCAGCCATTCACCGCGAACGGTACGATTGTACCGCTCAATATAGGCGTTCTGCTGGGGTTTGCCTGGTTGGATATGTTCAAGCCGAACACCTTGTTTCTCGGCCCATTCCATCAGTGTCCCGCTGATGTATTCGGGACGTTATCAACTCGTATGGTGCTTGGCTTCCCGCGCCATTCGATGATCTGATTTAGGCTTCGCACGACGCGCTCGGCTGGCAACGAGAAATCGACTTCGATGCACAGACCTTCGCGATTGAAGTCATCAAGCACGTTTAATGTGCGGATCGAGCGGCCATCTGCCAACTGGTCCGCCATAAAATCCCCTCTCATTGATTGCAAAGCAATCAACTGCCGGGCAGCGATCGACCAGGTGTCGTTTGGGACATCAGGCACCGCCAACGGCTCTGGCTTGTCCCGCTTAAGGCGCTTCTTGGGTTTGATCCGCAGGTTCAATTCCAACGCGCAGTAGATCCGGTAGACGCGTTTGTGATTCCAGCCATAGCCTTGGACGTTACGCAGATACAAAAAGCACAAGCCAAAGCCCCAGGAGCGCTTGTTTGCCGTCAGGCGTTCAAGCCAGTCTGCAATCTCTTCGTTCTCATCGCTTAGCACGGGGCTGTAACGATAACAGGTCTCACTGATCTCAAACGCACGGCACGCCAACGCGATGCTGACCCCATGCCGTGCGACCGCATTCATGGCCATCTCTCGTCGCAGAGACGGCCTTAACGCTTTTTTCCTAAGGCTTCCTTCAGCAGATCATTCTGCATGCTCATCTCAGCATACATCTTCTTGAGACGCCGGTTCTGTTCGGCCATGTCCTTCATCTCAGCAATCAAAGACGCATCCATGCCACCAAATTTGGCCGGCCATTTGTAAAAGCTGGCGCTGCTCATCCCATGCTCCCGGCAAAGCTCCGAGACGGGCGTACCGCTTTCAGCCTGCTTCAACACGGCCATGATCTGTGCGTCGCTAAATCGTCCATTCTTCATCGTAAATCTCCTCAGATATCTTGCCGAGAAAATTCTACTTTTGAACACCAATAATTTTAGGGGGGATTACCCTCCCTGTAGGGCGAGGCGGTATTGGTCGTGGTACGTCCGGGCATGGGTTTTCCTGTTCGTTTCGTGAACACTGCGCAGGTCTTCGGTGCAGAAGATCAAGGAGGTTATTGAAGCGCGCTATCGGGATGACCAGTTTTCCCGACGAATTCCCGCCATCGTTGCGGGCATGGCGAATGAGGCTATGTGATGCCTTGGCAAACGTCTTGATCACCGCGCGATAACCGCCGACGCAAGGCTTTGGTCGGTGTGCAAAACAGTGCCACGCGCGATGATCGCCGAAGCGGGCCGGGTGCCATTACTAGGCGACGGGGGCATCCGTCTCAAACAACAGGAAAGTGGCGTCAGCCACTGGCGGGGCCCGAAATCCGCGCGCTTCGGTGTATTGCTCTGACGCATGCCAGCGCCGCGCCGTGTCGATGTCGGGAAACGCCACCATCACCGTGCGCAGACCATCATCGGCGCCTTCCAGCACCACAGGCGGGGTGCCCCGCACAACGAAGTGCCCCCCGAAGGCCGCAACCGCCGGACCGGACCGTGCGACATATTCTTTATAGGCTTCCGGATCGCTGATCTGAACCCGGGCGAGAAGTAGTGCAGGCATGAAATTTCCTTTCAGTTTGCCACAACAAGGCCGCCGTCATAGACGATCTGCTGGCCGGACACATAATCGTTGTCCTCCGACAGAAGGAATGCGGCAAGACGCGCATAACCCTCCGGCGTCCCGTAGCGGCGCAACGGAATCGTCTCAAGGGTACGGGCGCGGATATCTTCGACGTCAGTATTCTCCTGACGAGCATAGGAATCGTTCCACTCGCGGATGCGGTTAGTCTCGACATATCCCGGAGCGAGCGCATTCACCAGGATCCCATCGGGCCCAAGTTCCAGCGCCGTCGTCTTGAGCGCGTTCACCAGCGCTGCGCGCAGAGAGTTCGACAGGCCGATCCCAGCAAACGGCGATTTGACTGTAAAGGAGGAGATCGCCAGCACACGCCCGGTTGGGTTGGCCTGAAGCTGCGGCATCAGCGCGCGCATGACGCGCAAGGGCCCCGTCACCATGGTCTTGAATGCGTCAGTCCAATCCTCGTCCGTCAACGTCATGATCGGCTTAACAGGCGGACCACCGTGGTTGAGCAGAAGCGCCGTCGCCCCGCCCAGGCCTTCCGAAGCCGCCGCAAGACGTTCTGCAAGACCGGGCTCTGCAATGCTGCCTGCCACGTCCTTGACCCGCACATCGTAATTGAGGCGGATCCCTTCCGCCGCCGACTGGGGCTCGCGCGAGGACAGCACAAGATCGTATCCCCGCCCCGCCAGTTCCCGAGCGGTGGCCAGCCCCAAGCCCGAACTGCCACCAGTCACGACTGCAACTTTTCGTTCCGTCATAATTTCCTCCTCAGAGCCGGTCGCCGGCGTGTCAAATTCCATAAAGCGAAGCGCTTTAGCATCAGATTGCTCTTACCAGCCCGCCATCAACAAGGATCGACTGGCCATTGATATAGCCCGCGCTGTCAGACAGCAGGAAGGCAATTGTTTCGCCCAGTTCCTGCACTTTTCCGTATCGCCCTGTCGGCACCTTTTGGGCGTTCGCCTCTTGCACCGGATAGTTGTCCATGAACCCCGGCAGTACCGCATTGATGCGAAACCCTTCGGTGCCGTGGCGATCAACACAGAGTTTCATGAACGATGACAGCGAGGAACGAAACGCCGAGGACAGCGGATAGGTCAGATCGGGTTGTTCGGCTGCAAACGAGGACATGGAAACAATCGCGCCACCGCCCTGTACGCGAAAAATCGGCGCCAAAAGCCGTGCCAAGCGCACGGTCGGCATCAAAACGATGTCCAGCGCGGCGTGCCAGTCTTCGTCCGATATGCCCAGCAATTCGCCCTTGGCCGCGTGGCCGGTGTTGATCAAGGCGCCGTCGATTCGACCATGCAGGTCAATCGCTGTCTGCACCAGTTGTGCCAGTGCGGCCGGATCAGTAATGTCGCCTCGGATCGCAGTTGCGCCCAATTCGTCCGCGACCTCTTCTATCTTTTGGGAGCGCGACATCAAAACCAGTGTCCAGCCCTCTGCGGCCAGCGCCCGCGCGCCCCCCAGACCCAAACCGGAACTGGCGGCGGTAACAATTGCGACTTTCATTTTTAGCTCAGACATAGAGTTTCCTTTCAAAGTGAAAGACCGCAGCCCGGTCATTTTTGTGCGGCCAGGTCCAGCGCGACATCGACAATCATGTCCTCCTGACCGCCGACCATCTTGCGCTTGCCCAGTTCGATCAGAATGTCGCGGGTGTCCAGCCCATGCATCTTTGCGGCGGTTTCAGCATGGCGCAGAAAGCTGGAATAGACCCCGGCATAGCCCAGCGACAGGGTTTCGCGGTCGACCTGAACGGTCCGGTCCTGCAACGGGCGCACCAACATGTCGGCGGCATCCATGATCGCAAACAGATCACAGCCGTGATCCCAGCCCATCTTGTCGGCAACGGCCAGAAACGCCTCAAGCGGCGTGTTGCCCGCCCCGGCCCCCATACCGGCAAGCGAGGCATCGACCCGATACGCTCCGGCCTCGACCGCGACAACCGAATTGGCAACGGCGACCGACAGGTTCTGATGCGCGTGAATGCCGATCTGGGTTTCGTCGTTCAGGACCTCGCGGTAGGCGGCAATGCGGTCGCGCGCGCCGTCCATCACCAGCCCGCCTGCTGAATCGGTGACATAGACGCAGTGTGCACCGTAACTTTCCATCAGTTTCGCCTGTTTCGCCAGTTCGGCGGGTTCAGACATATGCGCCATCATAAGAAAGCCGGACACATCCATCCCGATGTTGCGGGCATGGGCGATGTGTTGCGCGGCGACATCGGCCTCGGTGCAATGGGTGGCGACGCGCACGGATTTAACCCCGGCCTCGAACGCCTGTTGCAGATCCTCGATTGTGCCGATGCCAGGCACCAGCAAGGCGGTTAGTTTGGCGTGGGTCAGTTTGTCGGCAATTGCCGCGATCCATTCCAGATCGGTGTGACGCCCGAAACCATAGTTGAAACTGGATCCGGCCAGCCCGTCTCCGTGCGACAGTTCGATTGCGTCCACTCCGGCGCGATCCAGCGCCAGAGCGATGTTTTCGACCTGTTCCAGCGTGTACTGGTGGCGGATCGCGTGCATGCCATCACGCAGCGTGACATCCTGAATATAGAGCTTTGTAGTAGTCATGTCACAAGGTTCCTGTATTTCTAGCGGCAAGCACGTGTTCAGCTGTTCGCATCGCAGCAGAGGTCATAATGTCCAGATTTCCGGCATATTTCGGCAAGTAATGTCCGGCGCCCTCGACCTCAAGAAAAACGCTGACCTTCAGGCCTGTGACGTGATCGTCAACACCGGGGATGCGCATGGCGGCATTATCGCCGATGGTTTCGAACTGCACCTCTTGTTTCAGCCGATAGCCGGGCACATAGGTCTGAACCTCTTTCACCATATCCTCGATGGATTTGCGCACCGCGTCGCGGTCGGTGGTTTTGGCCAGACAGAAAACTGTGTCGCGCATGATCATCGGGGGCTCGGCGGGGTTCAGGATGATAATCGCCTTGCCCTTTTTCGCGCCGCCTACGGCACTGATCGCCTGTGATGTGGTTTCAGTGAATTCGTCGATGTTTGCCCGTGTGCCCGGCCCGGCAGAACGCGCCGAGACCGAGGCGATGATCTCGGCATAGGTTACCTCTGCTACGCGCGAAACTGCGGCCACAATCGGGATTGTGGCCTGCCCGCCGCATGTCACCATGTTGATGTTGGTGTGCGCTAGATGTTCTTCCATGTTGGCCGCCGGAATCACGTAGGGGCCGATGGCCGCCGGAGTCAGGTCAATCATTTGTTTGCCTGCCGCCTGCACAATCTCGTCGTTTTTCACATGCGCGCCTGCCGAAGTGGCATCAAAAACCACACCGATCTCGGGCCAAACGTCCATGTTTGTTAACCCGACGATGCCCTCATGCGTGGTGGCCACGCCCAGCCCTACGGCTCGTTTTAGCCCGTCGCTTTCAGGGTCGATGCCCACCATCGCGCCCATTTCCAAAACATCGGAATTGCGGAGAATTTTGATCATTAGATCGGTGCCAATATTACCTGACCCGATAATCGCTGCTTTGATCTTGCTCATACTGCTGTTCCACCATCTTCAAAAGCTATCTGTACAGGCGCGAACCCGGAGATTTCGGCGACAAAAACCTCGTTCGGAGCGACCGGAACCATTGGTCCCAGCGCGCCTGACATCACGATCTCTCCCTCAATCAGCGGCCGACCTAGTGTTGCCATGTTGCGCGCCAGCCAAAGCGCCGCGTTCAGCGGGTGGCCAAAGCAATCAGCGCCAACGCCGCTGGACATGATCTCGCCGTTGCGTGATAGGATCCCTCCGGACAAGCGCAGGTCCAGATCACTGATATTGCGGGCCCCGAGACCGAGCAGAAACCCGCCCCCCGATGCATTGTCGGCCACCGTATCGACCAGCCGGATGTCCCAGTCGGCAATCGCCGTATCGACGATCTCCAGCGCTGGCACGACGTAGGCGATTGAACGGATCAACTCAGCCATGGGCAGGTCCGGATCATCGACCCTACGTTCCATCACGAAGGCTATTTCCAGCTCGGCCTTGGGCTGCATAAAGCGTCGCGTGTCCACGACATCGCCTTCCGTAAAGGCGTAATCGGCCCAGAGCAGCCCGGAATCGGGTTGATCAACGCCTAACTGCGCCTGAACTGCCTTTGAGGTCAGGCCGATCTTGCGCCCGACGACCCGACGACCTTCGGCGATCCAGCGTTTGTTATTGATTTCTTGCACCGCGTAGGCATCCTCCACCGAGGCCAGCCCGTGACTGTCGCGCAAGGGTGGGATCTGGACAAAGTCGGTGCGGGCGCGATAAAGCGCATCGGCCATGGCACTGTTAGACTGGCTGTCGGTCATGTTTTGTGGTCACTTTCTGTCTGGTCTGTTGATTCCGGCAAATAGCCACCACGCCAGTATAACAACGGTTGGTGATCAAAGGTGCGCGCCCGCAGGACTTTCCCCACAAGAATGGTGTGATCTCCACCCGCGAGAGTGGTTTCTAGGCTACATTCTATCCAAGCCAACGCGCCCTGTATCAGCGATACACCACCCAATCCTGATTCTGTATTCAGTTGTGCAAACCGGTCAATTTCTGGGGTGGAAAAACGGCGTGAAACGGCCTCTTGATCCGCTGACAAAACATTCACCGAGAACCCGCCTGATTTAAGAAATATCGGCAATGAAAACGCTGCATTGCGCAGGCTCCACTGCACCAGCGGCGGGTCCAGTGACAACGAGGCAAACGAGGTGGCCGTGACACCATAAGGTGCCCCGTCCTCGTCTACGGTTGTCATGACTGTGATACCGGAGGCGAACCGCCCCAAGGCCTCACGAAACACGTTAGTGTCCAGCGGCTGTGGGGCGGTGTCGTTCGCCCGGTTCGGGCGCATTTTTTCTGACATCGAGGCCATCCTTATGCTTAACGGTCCAGCAGGAAATCAAGGTGCAGCTTGTTGAACACCGACGGATCCTCGAATTGCGGCCAGTGCCCGCATTTGTTCATCACCGAAAACTGGGCGCCGGGGATAGAATCCGCGATTTTCTGCCCTTCCTCAGGCGAGGCTGTCGGATCATGAGATGTCCACAACACAAGCGTCGGGGCCGTGATTTTGGCGCTGTCCTCGTAGGTGAACATATTGCGCTGGCGTTTTTCGGGCTCTTGCAGACACAGGATTGCGCGCATTACCTCAATGAAACCGGGCTGGGAATATATTGCACGGCGGACTTCAACCAGATCGTCATGAACCAGCGAATTGTCGTGCATCAGAAATTCCAACCGAGTGCGGATACGGTCAGGGTTGGGGTCGTTCACCGCTTCCATCGACAAGCGTATGATCCGTTCCATCACTTCGGGGAACATGGTCCAGCCCCCCGCAGTGTTCAGCACAATGCGGTCCACTTTATCCGGATGGTGGATCGCCAGATAGGCAGCAACCCAGCCCCCCAGAGATTCCCCTGAAACATGCGCCTTTTCGTAACCAAGGGCGTCAATCACATCCAGCACATGTTCGGCATACTGTTTGATTTCATAGGAAATGTCTGGCTTGGCGCTCCAGCCATGGCCAACCATATCAATCGCATGGGTGTTGAAATGTTCACCATGCGATTGCATGTTGCGGGTAAACGCCTCGGCGTGGCCGCCGGTGCCGTGCAGCAGCAACAGCAGTGGCTGATCGTCTGATCCGGTTGTCAGGTAACGGGTCCTGACCCCGCCGGCATCCAGATACCCCTGGCTGAACGCCACCCCGGTCAGATCGGACCAGATCGAAGCGTGTTGTGGTGATGATGTCATATCCATTCCTTTTTTTCGAACGTCGGGCCACGTAGCCCTGCGACAGTTCAGCGTTTTGCCGGTTCGGGATCACCCGCCAGCGCCAGCGCGGCGGTGACAAGTCTCTTGGGTTCGACATCGTCCGCCCCCATGTAATTCATCGCCCGTGTGCGCATCGGATCGCCGGCATAATAGCGTTCATACTGCAGCGCGCGGGTGCCAAAAGCCTCGCCCGACAGATCCCAGGCCAGTTTGAATAACCGGGCCCGGTCAAGCGACGATATGTTCGCGCCGGCGTAAAAGCGTTCGGTGTCTTCCTTCAGCTCGGGCACCAGAAAATCCGCACCTGACGGCATCATCATGAACCCGCCTGCGGCGATGGTCTGGATGATTTCGACCACCCTTGGATAGGCGGTGGGCAGATAGGTGCGCAGCGCCTGAAGCGGTCCCAACAACGGGCGCACAGTGCCAACTTCGGTGGTTTCACATTCCTCTTCGGCCCGCAGCAGCCCACTTTTCAGAAACTCGATGTGGTTCAGGCTTTCGCCCAGCATGGACTGCACATGCAGGAAACTGTCTGCCCCCATCGAACGCGCGACTTCCATCGCCACGCCAACGGCGAACTGCATCTTTACCAGGGCGCGAGTGTTGGTCTGATGCGCGGTATGATTGCGCAACGACGAAGTGATATAATATTCGTTCGACAGGGCCACATCACGATAGATGAAAACCCGGTCCCAGGGCACAAAGCAATTGTCAAAGATCAACAGTGAATCGTTCTCTTCGAACCGGTTCGACAACGGGTGGTCGAAATCCGATTTCTGCCCGGCCAGCGTATATGGCTCGCGGCAGATCTGACGCAGGCCCTTGCTGTTGGTCGGCACGGCAAACATCAGCGCGTGGTCTTCGTCGCCGGGGCGCAGTCCGGGGAGCGAATACATGAGCATCTCATCCGACACCGGCCCCAGTGTCGCGATCATCCGTCCGCCCGAGATGTAAATGCCCTCGTCGGTTTCCTTGACCACACGCATATGCAGCTCGGCCTGTTCGGATGATGGCTTGGAGCGGTCGTTTTGTGGCGACAGCAGCGCGTGGCTTAGGAACAGATCATTGTCGCGGACATATTCGTAGTATTTGGCGATCCGCTTGGGGAATTCCGGTCCGTTCTTACCCGCTAATTCACGCGCTTCCCAAAACGCCAGAAGCGAACAGTTCAGGAAATCAGGCGATCGCCCCATCAGGCCGAAATTCTGCTGTGCCCATAACATATAGCCCTCGCGTTTTTTGCGCAGATCGGTGGCGTCCATAGCCGGCATAAAGGCCAGTCCGGCGCGCTCACCGGTTTCAGGCACGATATATGTCAGCTGGTCTTCGGTCTCTTTGGCGACCTGCATGTCATACAGTTTCGCCAGTTGTTCGACACTGGCGGAAAACGCCGGGTGTGTGGTGACATCGTGAACCTGTTCTCCATTGATCCAGACATCGCGTGGAGTGGCCTTCAGGTGGTCGATAAATTGCTGTCCGCTTCTAACGCTCATAATTTTTTGTCCCATTTCATAAGTTTTTTGGGCGACCGCTGTTAGACAGCGGACGCGTGTTGGATTATTCTAGGTCGGGCCTGTGTCAGGCCGGTTGTGCCGTCATGATTCCCATTCCGGTCAGCCATTCATCGATGACTTCGTAAAACAGGACATCTGATTTGTAATCAGGGCCCATCGCAGCCAATGCCGCGACCCAGGCGCGAACCTCGTGGCCGCCGCGCCCACCGGTTGCCGTCAGCTCGGCGTCGGACGTTTCATCCAGCACCGACGTGTTGCCGGATTTGAACGCATCCAGCAGCATATTGTCCCATTCCGGGTCTAGCGGCAGAAGTTTTGAGGTGCCGTCAACGATTTTTGCCCCCTCGCCCACAACCGAATTCTGGCGGGTCATTCTTTGATCGTGGCCCATTGCGCCGCCTTCGATCAACCGCTGGCGCACTGGCGGTGTGGCCGTGGCCAGCGACGGGATGGGCGGATCATGCGACAACCCACCAGACCCGATGATCAACACCCGTTCGGGACAGGCGGCGGCCCATTTCCCCACCGCTTCGCCCAACGCGCGCACCCGGGCGAACCCAGGGCGCGGCGTGATGGCGCAATTAATGAAAATCGGGATCATCCGGGCCAAAGACTGGTCGGCGGACAACAATTCCACCGGTTGAACCGCGCCGTGGTCTACCTCCATCCGATAGGAAATCGCCGTATCGACCCCCTCGGCCAGAACATGTTCGGCACAGTCCATCGCCCGATCCTGCGGGATATCCAGCTTGCCGGCGACAGTCCCAAAATCACCAACTGAATTCGCTTCGATCCCCACACAAAACGCCGGAAGCAGCTTGTAGAAAAAGCCGTTCACATGGTCAGGGTGAAAAACAACCGTCAGGTCAGGTTCAAGATCTGCCGCGAATTTCTGGGCCTTTTTCAAAGCCGAATTAAACCGCTCTTCAGTGTCAGGTGCAGCCCTGTTACGATCCAACAACGGGCTATGAGACATGCAAATGGCACCTACGATCATTCTTTTTCCCCTCCAGTTAGCCTGTCTGGTCAACGGCGTATCAACGTCGCAAGCCCAGCAAGCACATTTTCAATCTAGTTCCTAAATTTCCCATGTTCACATCTGTTGAAACGCGAAATGAGCCGTATCTTCGGAGGAATAAATAGGTTTAGCTTGCGTCAACGCAACGATCATCGCAAAAGTGTTCGTCATGCGAACAGGAGGATCGAAAACATGGATGGTCTTGATGGACACTACAAAGATGTGCGTGCACTGGCACGTGGCATCGACATTCTGGAGGCGCTGGCCGACCTTGGTTGGGTGAAGCCGGGCGCATTGTCGACCTACGTCGGGCTGGACCGATCATCTGTTTACCGCTTGATCAGCACCCTATCCAACAAGGGGTACGTGGTTCGGCGCCAAGAGGACGGCGCTGTTGCGCTAACGTCAAGAGTAGCACGGCTGGCTGATGGTATCCGGGATGATGAATTGATTTTCCAGCGCATCGGCCCCTTTATGGAAAAATTGACAGAAGAGGTCCTGTGGCCCAGCGATTTCGCCGGTCTGGTGGGCGGGCAGATCACCATTCAGGCATCGACCCACAATATTAGCCCGATGTCGATGCACCGCAGGCTGATCGGGAAAACCCGGCCACTGCTGAACTCAGCCCTGGGGCGGGCCTTGCTTAGTGCGTTGCCGCCGGGCGCGCTTGAGGCCTTGTTGTCCACGGCGCTGCGCCTGGATGGCAAAGACGCGAGCGACATTGCCGACTGTGCAATCGTAGACCGGATATTACAAGAGGTGCGGGATGTAGGGTATGCATCTTCGGTTGGACTGACCGAGGATAAAATCAGCGCAATCGCGCTTCCGGTCTTGGTTGGAACGCGGGTTGCCGGAGCACTGAACATTGCCTTTTTTCGCAGAGCGATGAGCCCGGAAGCGGCAGCTCAGAGATATCTGATCCCACTTCGCCAATGCGTAAAGAGCATCGAAGCCGCGCTGAAGTGACAGGGCATTTGCGCAGTCTGGCAAGTCTGGCGACTCTGACGGCACGGCAATCGCCGCCTCACGTTCATCAGGCGAACATTTGAGGAATAGCATTTGCAGGCGCTGGCCAACGTTGACCTATAGTGGGGCACAGTCTGAAACTGTTTGTGTTTGGTGCGTCGTAAAACCGGCGATGCTGAACGCGACCTGTTTCTTATTCTAATAAGTCACTAAGGGAGGAGAGACCGATGAGCCGACAATTCTCACTGTCAAAATTTGTTCGCATCGCCGCAACAGCGGCTGCTATCACGACCAGCGGGGCACTGGGTGCCGCCGCGCAGGAAATGGTCACACTAAAATTCGGGTCCTTTGTCGGGCCAACGTCATTTTTAAACACCAAACTGTTCGGAGAATGGTTCAAAAAGCTCGAAGCCGAGTCAAACGGCACACTGAAGATCGAATTCATAACCGGTGGCGCATCGGCAAAACCGCAGGAAGTGTTCGACGCGGTCCGTGCGGGAATTATCGACATGGGGTGGAGCATTACCGCCTATAATCCCGGACGGTTTGATGCGGCGGGCGTTGTCGAATTGCCGCTGTTGGCCCAAGGGGCCGGGGAATCATCCGTCGCGATGGCCGGGCTTTACGATCAGGGACTTATCGGCGGCATGGACAGCGTTAAGGTGCTGGGCCTTGTCACCGCCGATATCGCGCGCTTGCACCATTCAGCCGACGTTGCCGGGTTAAGCGATTTCAGCGGTGCCAAAATACGCGCAGCTGGCGGCGTTCTTTCGGCGATGATCGAAAAAGTCGGCGGGGTGCCGGTTGGTATTCCGGCCCCGTCAATTGCTGAATCCCTGGCCAAAAATGTGGTCGATGCCAGCGCCAACGATTGGTTCGCTCTGGAAGGTTTCAAGCTGATTGATGTGACCAAAACCCACGTCGATATTTCGCTGGGAACCACGGGTGTTTATCTGGTGATGAACAAATCGAGCTATGACAAATTGCCGGACGCAGCCAAAGCAGCTATCGACAACAACCCGCCGATGGAATTCGCCAAACACTGGGGCACAAAGCTGGAAGAAGAAAGCATTCGGGTGCGCGGCGTTGTTGCGGGGCTTGATGACCACAAGATCATCACCCCAACCGAAGCTGATCTGGCCAAATGGCAGGTGGCTGCGGATGAAGTGATCGCAGAATGGCTTGAAAAGACCGATGGTGGTGCCGAAATCCTAAAGGCATACACAGACAATCTTGGCGCCTATCGTGCTGGAAACTAACGAAAAAGAGACGCGTGCGGCATCTGCCGCCGCGTCGGCCTCCCTTAGCCCGGCACCCGGCCAGTCGGCAAAGCTGGCTGATCTGGCGGGTTATCTGGCCGGAGGGGCGCTGTTGGCGGCGGCATTGATCGTCACCACCGACATTCTGTTGCGCTGGGGAATATCCCAGCCAATCAAAGGCCTGTTCGAAATCATGGAACTGGTCTTTGCCTGCATCATTGCCCTGTCCTTTGCCTTTGCAAACAAGAAACGCATGCATGTTTCAATGGAGCTGGTTGGCAATGTAACCGGACGGTTTCGCGGCGTTCAGCTTTATGCCGACGCGCTGACCGCGCTGACTTTTGCGATTTATACATATTTTCTGTTTCACCACGCCGTGCAAAAAATGCTCTATGGGGAAACGACGTTGGTTCTGGGCGTCCCGATTGGGCCAATCTGGTATCTGGCCGCAGGGCTGATCACGCTGGGCCTGCTGACCCAACTCAGCGCTCTGCGAGAAAGCGCTGTATCGCTGGGGCGCTCCCCAAGCGTTTGGCTTTCCGAGCTGGCCGCCCCTGCCATATCGCTGGCGGCGGCGCTGGCGGCGGCGCTGTTCCTGATCTGGACGGCTGCCGATCAGGGGGCTGTGGTCAAGGTTCTGCTGGGCTTTGCGATCCTTTATTTTCTGGCGCTGGCGCATGTGCCGATTGGCGTTTCCATGGGCCTTACCGGGTTGGTTGGGTGCTATGCGGTTCTGGATATCGGGGCTGCCCAGTTGGTCGGAGCCAACAACCTGTCCTCGACAATATCCAGCACCGATCTGGCCGCTATACCGCTGTTCCTGCTGATGGGTAATCTGGCCATCGCGTCAGGCTTTGCCGATGATATATTTGAGGCCGCGACCGCAATTTTTGGCCGAATGCGTGGCGGTCATGCACTGGCGACTGTACTTGGATGCGCCGGATTTGGCGCGATCAGCGGATCATCAGTGGCCACAACCGCCACCCTCGGCGGCGTTGCGTTTCGTGAAATGAGGGCACGATCATACGCCGACAGTCTGGCCACCGGTAGTATTGCTGCGGGCGGCACGCTGGGCGCGTTGATCCCGCCGTCGGTTATTTTGATCATCTATTGTGTGATTGCCGAATTGTCGATTTCGGAGGCATTCACCGCCGCCCTGATCCCCGGAATTTTGGCGCTGTTTTTATACACAATTGCGGTGATGATTCTGGTGCGGTTGCGCCCGTCGCTAGCACCGCCACCGGACAAATCATTGCGTTTTGCACCATTGGTGGCGTTGAAACTGGCTTGGCGGCCAATTCTGCTGTTCATGTCCGTGCTGGGCGGACTGTATGGCGGTATCTTTACCGTGCAAGAGGCCGCGGCAGTGGGCACTGGATTTGCCTTTGTGTTTTGGCTTTTATCGGGTCAAGCCTCGGTCGGGGGGCTGAAGAAAGCGATCAGCGAGGCCGCAGGCACCGCGGCTGGCTTGTACCTGTTGATTGTAGGGGCCAACATATTTGGCGCCTATCTGAACCTTGCAGGCGTCACCACGGCGATCCTGTCAATCATCGACCCTGCGGTGATGCCCGCCTGGCTGGTTCTGACCATTCTGGTTATCATGTATCTGGTGCTGGGCAGTGTGTTTGACACCGTTGCCGCCCTTGTGGTCACGGTTCCGTTTGTGATTCCAATCATACTGGCGATGGATCTTGATCTGATCTGGTGGGGAATTGTGACACTGGCGCTGGTCGAAATTGGCATGATTACACCGCCGATTGGCATGAATGTCTTTGTAATGAAAAGCCTAGTCCGTGACGAAGTTTCGATCACTACGATTTTTCGCGGAGTTGTGCCGTTTCTGGCCGCCGACATGGTCCGATTGGTCCTGCTTATCACCATCCCGGCCCTGACGCTGTGGTTGCCAAGACTATTGCAATAAAGGGGTGTCAGAACAAGGGAGTGCCGGGCCATCGGGCGCTGACAGTTCATTCTTCGAATACAGCATTTTCACCCACTGGCCAGTTAAAATGTCCGGGATCAGCGCCTATGGGTCCAAATAGGGTGATTTGATAAGGGAGTGTTTCTGGCTCATCGTAACCTTCAAGGAGTGGGATATGAGACAGACAAATGGAACTGGACGCCGGTCGTCCGAGAAGATCGTCAAAGACATCAAGCGGGCGACACGCAAACAGTATTCGTCGGAAGAGAAGATCCGGATTGTAAACGGCGGAGCAATACTCGGCCACAGTAGCGGCGGCATAATGCGGTCGCGGGCGGTGTAAAAACCGGCCACTTTGGCCCTTTCGACATTTCGGGAGGGTTTGGGGATTTATACTGTGGAATTGTATTTGAAGGTACGCCGCGCCCATTTTCATGATGGGTTGAGCGGAAGAGCTATTGCGCAAGATTTCGAGATCAGCCGGGATAGTGTGGCGAAGATGTTGGCCTATTCGGAGCCGCCGGGATATCAACGCAAAGCCCCAATCAAGCGGCCCAAGCTGGCCGCGTTTACGGATCAGATTGATATTTGGCTGGCGGAAGATAAGGGGCGACCGCGCAAACAACGCCATACGGCCAAACGGATATTTGACCGGTTGCTGGCTGAATGCGCGTTCACCGGTGGCTATACGATTGTAAAGGATTACGTTCGGAGCAAGAAGCGCGGCAGCAAGGAGATGTTTGTGCCGTTGAGCCATCCGGCGGGGCAAGCGCAGGCGGATTTTGGCGAGGCACTGGTTGTGATCGGTGGTGTTGAGGGCTTTGTTGATGGCGTGGATGCCCCCACCTACCGGCATCGTAATGTACCACTGTGATGTTTCAGAAAGCATCACTCAAAGGGAGAGCCTCCATGTCAGAAGTTAGCATAATCGGCATAGACCTTGCAAAGCGCGTATTTCAACTTCACGGGGCTTGCGCAAACGGAGCAGTTATTTTTCGCAAGAAAC
>JAGPVT010000124.1 GCA_018066865.1 Marinobacter sp.
GACATCAGCATCGACGATGCCTACCACATTTCCTTGCGCATGCTCGAACGACGTCTGGCGGACGGGGCATCCATCATTGGCAAGAAGATCGGTGTTACCAGTAAGGCCGTGCAAAACATGCTCAACGTTCACCAGCCAGACTTCGGTTATTTGACCGACGACATGGTGTTCAACAGCGGCGAAGTCATGCCCATCAGCGATCGCCTGATTGCACCCAGAGCGGAGGGTGAAATCGCCTTCATTCTGAAGAAGGATCTGATCGGCCCGGGCATCACCAACGCCGATGTGCTGGCCGCCACGGAGTGCGTTATGCCCTGCTTCGAGATTGTCGATTCCCGCATCCGCGACTGGAAGATTGCCATTCAGGACACGGTGGCCGACAACGCCTCCTGCGGCCTGTTTGTACTGGGTGATCAGGCGGTGTCTCCCCGCAAGGTGGATCTGGTGACCTGCGGCATGGTGGTTGAGAAAAACGGCAGTGTACTCAGTGCTGGTGCCGGTGCAGCCGCGCTGGGGTCCCCGGTGAACTGCGTGACCTGGCTGGCCAATACCCTGGGCGAGTTTGGCATTTCCCTGAAGGCTGGCGAAGTGATTCTGTCCGGTTCTCTGGTACCGCTGGAACCGGTCAAGGCAGGCGATTACATGCGGGTGGACATCGGTGGTATCGGGAGCGCCTCGGTGCGCTTTGCCTGATCGAAAAGAGCAATGAGGAATAGGCAATGAGCAAAAAACTGAAAGCAGCCATCATTGGCTCGGGCAACATCGGTACCGACCTGATGATCAAGATCTTGCGCAATGGCAAGAACATTGAAATGGGGGCCATGGTCGGCATCGACCCGGAATCCGACGGTCTGGCCCGCGCCAACCGCATGGGCGTGGCCACGACCCACGAAGGTGTGGACGGACTGGTGAAAATGCCGGAATTCGCCGACATCGACATCGTGTTTGATGCCACCTCCGCCAAGGCCCATATGCACAACGAAGTGTTCCTGCGTGGCCACAAAGAGAATATCAAGATCATTGATATGACGCCGGCGGCCATCGGTCCCTACTGCGTGCCGGTCGTGAACCTGGAGCAACAGCTTCAGGAAGGCAACGTCAACATGGTCACCTGCGGCGGCCAGGCCACCATTCCCATGGTTGCGGCGGTTTCACGAGTGGCCAAGGTGCACTACGCCGAAATCGTGGCGTCCATCTCATCGAAGTCCGCCGGCCCCGGCACCCGAGCCAACATTGACGAATTCACCGAAACCACCTCCAAGGCCATCGAAGTGGTCGGCGGCGCCCAGAAGGGCAAGGCCATCATCATCCTGAACCCGGCCGAGCCTCCGCTGCTGATGCGGGATACCGTGTACGTACTTTCGGATGCGGCAGACAAGGCGGAAGTTGAGGCTTCCGTGGAAGAAATGGTGAAGGCCGTGAACAGCTATGTGCCGGGATATCGCTTGAAACAGAAAGTGCAATTTGACGACATTCCGGCCGATCAGCCCATGAACGTCCCGGGCCTTGGTCGCTTCAGCGGCCTGAAGACCTCCATTTTCCTGGAAGTGGAAGGTGCCGCCCATTACCTCCCGGCCTACGCCGGCAACCTGGACATCATGACCTCTGCAGCACTTGGCACCGCTGAGCGCATTGCCGAATCGCTGGTCAACTGAGGAGGAAAAAACGATGACTTTTAATCCTGGCAAGAAACTCTACATCTCCGACGTGACCCTGCGCGACGGCAGCCACGCCATCCGCCACCAGTACTCCATCAAGAACGTGCAGGACATTGCCCGTGCCCTGGACCAGGCCAAGGTGGATTCCATCGAAGTGGCCCACGGCGACGGCCTTCAGGGCTCCAGCTTCAATTACGGCTTCGGCGCCCACACCGATCTGGAATGGATCGAAGCGGTGGCCGAAGTGGTGACCCACGCCCAGATCGCCACTCTGCTGCTGCCCGGCATCGGTACCGTCCATGACCTGGACAACGCCTACAACGCCGGTGCACGAATAGTGCGAGTAGCGACCCACTGCACCGAAGCCGATGTGTCCAGACAGCACATCGAACATGCCCGGAAGCTGGGCATGGACACCGTCGGTTTCCTGATGATGAGCCACATGCAGACCCCGAAAGGTCTCGCGGAACAGGCCAAGCTGATGGAAGACTACGGGGCTACCTGCCTGTACGTGGTCGACTCCGGCGGCGCCATGAACATGAACGACATCCGCGACCGCTTCCGGGCCCTGAAAGACGTGCTGAAGCCGGAAACCCAGACCGGCATGCACGCTCACCACAACCTCGCCCTTGGTGTGGCCAATTCCATTGTTGCCGTCGAAGAAGGTTGCGACCGGATTGATGCTTCCCTTGCCGGCATGGGTGCCGGTGCCGGCAACGCCCCGCTGGAAGTCTGTGTGGCCGCCTTTGACAAGATGGGTTGGGAGCACGGCACGGATGTCTACGCCCTGATGGACGCGGCCGACGATATTGTTCGCCCGTTGCAGGACCGCCCGGTACGGGTGGACCGTGAAACCCTGGCGCTGGGTTACGCCGGTGTCTATTCCAGCTTCCTGCGCCACTCCGAAGTGGCGGCGCAGAAGTATGGGCTGAAGGCCGTGGATATTCTGGTTGAGCTTGGCCGCCGCCGTATGGTGGGTGGCCAGGAAGACATGATCGTGGATGTGGCGCTGGATCTGCTGGCCGCCCAAAAGGAGCAAAACGCATGAGCAAAACATTGAGCCGCGAGCAGATGCTGGCCCTGGCCGAACATGTGGAAAACGCCGAACTGCAGGCCCATGACATTACCAAGGTCACCAATGATTACCCGGATATGACCTTCGAGGATGCCTACGACGTTCAATGGGAAATTCGCCGCCGCAAGGAGGAGCGGGGCAACAAGATCGTTGGTATGAAAATGGGGCTAACGTCCTGGGCCAAAATGGCACAGATGGGTGTCGAGACCCCGATCTATGGTTTCCTCGCCGATTATTTCAGCGTGCCAGATGGCGGCGTGGTCGACACCAAAGAACTGATTCACCCGAAAATCGAGGCCGAGATTGCCTTCGTCACCAAGGCACCCCTGAAAGGGCCAGGGTGTCACATTGGCCAGGTTCTGGCAGCGACCGACTTCATGATTCCTGCTGTGGAAGTGATCGATTCCCGTTATGAGAATTTCAAGTTCGATCTGGTGAGCGTGGTTGCCGATAACGCTTCGTCGACCCGCTTTATAACCGGTGGCCAGATGGCCGACGTTGCGGACGTGGACCTGAAAACCCTGGGTGTGGTGGTCGAGAAGAACGGCGAAGTGGTCGATGTGGGCGCAGGCGCTGCCGTGCTGGGCCATCCGGCCTCCAGCGTGGCCATGCTAGCGAACCTGCTGGCCGAGCGGGGCGAACACATCCCTGCAGGCACCTTCATCATGACCGGTGGTATCACCGCCGCCATCGCCGTGGAACCCGGTGACAACATCACTGTGCGTTATCAGGGACTGGGAACCGTTTCCGGACGATTCATCTGACTCTGACAAGGAGGCGTTATGCCCATTGCTCAGCTTTACATTATTGACGGTAGAACGGACGAGCAGAAAGAAACCCTGATCCAGGAAGTGAGCGAGGCCATGGCCCGCTCCCTGGATGCCCCCATGGACCGTATCCGGGTAATGATCACCGAGATGCCGAAGCAACACTTCGGTATTGGTGGTCAGTCGGCCAAAAAACTGGGGCGGTAGACAGGTGAGCAAACTGCCAGTGCTGTACCTGTCCTGCGAAACGGAAGCCCTGACCGGTCCCAAGGGACAGGAGAGTCTGCGCCGACTGGTACCGCGGGATCAAGTCGTGGACAGCGTGGCTTTTATCACCTCAGAGGAAGGCGGCGCACAGCCGAACATACTTCACCAGTGTGGTGAGGGCGTTCTGGCCAGGCGCCTGCAATCCGACATGAAGGCGCGGGGGTTTGAGGTTGCCGTCAATGGTTCGCGGGAGCCCGGCCTCAAGCTGCTTGCCGAGAGCATGATACAGCTGGTGCCCGCGGAGGTGATTGAATTGCGCCTCAATACCGGGATGGCCAGTGAGCATTATCGGGAGATCGGCCACTGCATTGAAGCATTACGGGATCAGGGTGTATTACTGATTTGCCTTGACCGACTGGACGCCAATGGCAATAACGCCAGCTATCATCAGCCCCACGACAGCTATATCCGGAACCTGATCCGGCAGTGGGAGGATGAGCAAAGGTGGGTGAATGCGATGTCGAACTCAAGCCTCAGGGGAGGTGGTTCGTACGCCACCAATGGCAGCCCCGTGGCAGAACCGACATTATGTATCCTCAATACCGCCTTCAGCCTGGGCGGAATGAAAGCGCCCCAGCGCCTGTTCGGGTTTTCCCTGAATCAGAACAGGCAGTCCCTCGCAGGTTATGGTTGGATGCAATAAACTACGGAAAAAACAAAGGATTCCGTAAATGCTCAAACTGTTGATGGTGGGTGCCGGCGGCATTGGTGGTTACTACGCAGCAAGGTTTCTGGAAGCAGGGCATCAGGTTGTACTTACAGCCCGCGGGGCTCATTTGCATGCGCTTAAGCGGAGCGGCTTGACAGTCCACTATGAAGGTCGCGAGCCGGTCCATATGGCGGCTGCTCATGACCATCAGGAACTTGTCACCCGATATAAGTCTGACGAGTTTGACCTTATCATCATCACACTCAAAGCCACGGCAACAGTTTCGGTGGTGAGTGAGCTCGGCGACTGGCTGAAGCAGGGACGGGCACCCGTGCTTTCCTTGCAGAACGGAGTCGATAATGAACCACTGCTAGCGAAAGCAGTTGGTGCTGAAAGAGTCATCGGTGGACTTGCGGTCCTTATAGGAGGACACATTGCGAGGCCGGGCGTTATAGAAGCCGAGGGCCTCGCGCAAATCGTGATGGGGGAATGGCCCAAAGTCAGCGGTAGGCAGGATTCCCGAACTCCGCTACTCAAGATCCTGGTTGCCGCTTTTAATGATGCCGGTATTCCAACTAGGTATTCCGATAACATTAACTATTAGCTCTGGCGTAAACTCCTGATTAATAACGGGGTTAACCCACTCTCTGCCCTTACTGGCTTGGATACTCGAAGCCTTACCCATCACCCCGGATTCAGAAAAATCGTGTATGGAATGATGGCTGAAACCGTCGAAGCCTCAAAGGCAGACGACGTGAATCTCGGAAAGAAGGACCTGGGCGAGATGTTTGAGCTGATCAGTAGCTTCAATGCGATCAAGACGTCAATGCTTGTCGATAGGGAAAGAGGTCGCCCGCTGGAACTGGATACCATTGCCGGGGCGGTACTGCGACGCTGCGAGCGTCTGGGGATTAAGGCTCCCTATACTGAGGCAGTCCACACATTATTGATGCACTCAGGTGATTGAAACCTTGGGATGAATTCATTGACGGGCGGGCATTGAAGCAACCGGAGGCTTGCCTGCGCTCGCTATTTGAACCTGTCCCAGTACGGAGGTTCGCCGAAAAAACTGTCGATAAAGTCGACAAAGCTAGGAACCTTGCTTGCCAACAACTGCCGGTGTGCATATACCGCATAAAGTACCATGGGCTCTGGTTCATGCTCTGGCAGGACGACCTTCAGTTTTCCTTCCCTGATCGCCGCCCCAGCAATGAAGGTGGGCTGCAGGGCGGTGCCGGCTACGGCAATCGCCGTTTCTATCAATACGTCACTGTTATTGCTGATCATCTCCCTAGTTTCGTCGCGACCACTGCCTTGTAGCCACTTCTGTACCGTGTGATCTGCATCCAGGGTAAGTAGTCGCCCCTGAAAAATAAAAACCTGAGTAAATGCAATTATTTACCGTGAATCTGGGGTATACAATCCACCATAAATTTACCCGTTTCGCTCAAAAACCGGGAAAATGCCCATGATCCGTAAGCGGCCGATAATCCCATCTTGAGCCAGGCGCTGCCGCCGTCAGGATAGTGTCCACTTATTTTCTAGTGGACACTTAACATGAACGAAGTAAGCGTAACCAAGCCCTACCAACGCCGTCGCCGGTTTTCCGGGGAATTCAAAGCCCAGATTGTTGCTCAATGCCTGGCACCTGGTGCCTCCGTTTCCCGGATCTCCCTGGATAACGTCCTCAACGCCAACATGGTCCGGCGCTGGATGAGTGAAGCGCAGCGAGCGGATAAAACACCGGAATTTGTACCGGTCAAACTGCCAGCGGCAACCTCAGCACCGAGCAACCCGTCGGTCTCGGACAAGCGTAGCACCATCCGCATTGAGATTCCCCGCGCCGGCGGTGCGGTCGTGGTGGAGTGGCCTGCGGAGCAGGCTCACCAGTGTGCTGCCCTTTTGCGGGACCTGTTGGGATGATACGCATCGACGAGATCTGGCTGGCCACTGAGCCGCTGGATATGCGGGCGGGGCCCGACAAGGCCCTGGCCCGGGTTATTCAGGTGTTTGGTTCAGCCAGACCCCATTGCGCCTACCTGTTCGCCAACAAAAGGGGCAACCGGATGAAGGTACTGATCCACGATGGCCTCGGCATCTGGCTCTGCGCCCGCCGGCTGAACCGAGGCAAATTCCACTGGGGCGAAACCTGGCGCGGTGAGCAACTGCGCCTGACCGAAGAGCAGTTGTCCGCCCTGGTTCAGGGCCAGCCCTGGCAACGCCTTGGGGCCGACGGCGTTATCTCCATCCTGTAACCACAAGTGCCGTGATGCCGCTATAGCCAGAACCGCGAATCGCTTGCCGCACAGGGACTTGGCATATTAGGTGGCATGACTCAGCGCCCCGACATCAACCAACTCTCTGCCGATCAGCTCCGTGCCCTGGCGACGGAACTGATGGACTCTCTGGACGCCAAGGATCAAGTCTTGGGCCTGAAGGAGCGAGAGTTGGTGCGCAGCAACGCCATCATCGAGAAGCTGACCCACGAAGTAGCCATCCTCAAGCGTCACAAGTACGCCAGGCGCAGTGAACAACTCGATGCGGATGGTGCTACGCTTGTCCGAGACCGATTGGTTGCCCGATAAAGCAGTTGCCACAGGCAGATTAACCGGAACAAATCCCGGCGTTCCTGGTGTTTTATTCGCTCGCTGCGCGCCCTTCATCCAGCGCCGGACCATGTTGGCGTTGAGACCGTTATCCAGTGAGATCCGGGAAACCGAAGCACCGGGTTCCTGGCACTGGGCAACAATCTGAGCTTTGAATTCCCGAGAAAACCGGCGACGGCGTTGGTAGGGTTTGTTTACGCTTAATTCTGCACTTCCCCCAATACGCATGACACACACGACCCATCTGAGTCTTGCGATCCTTCCGATCGCTCACCGGATCGGGCCCTTGAAAAAACCACAAAACGGAAGTTCGGTGAGGCTTTGGCCCTTGTCTTGGCGAAGCTGGCGAATTCTGAGATTTGATCGGCCGTCACCTTCTCGTCGGGGCCTACCTCTACAGTGCCCGCTGACAGAGATACCAGTGGAAAACGGCAGGGCTGGCCGTTTCGGTCTTCGGATTCAATAAACCCGCTTTTCAGTATGCAATCGCTGTAAAAGCGCCGGCTTCGTTCGGCGAATAGTGACTGTACGGTACCAGCATTATAATTAGCTGAGGACGAAGAGCTGATGACGACAAAATCGTCCCCACCTATGTGCCCGACAAAGTCATCACTGGCATGGAATACCTCTTTCAAAAGCTCAGCCAGCAAAACTATTACCTGGTCACCAACCCGGTAGCCGAGGACATCGTTCAAAGGTTTGAACATGTTGATATCGAAATAAATTAGTGAAAAGGCGCGCATTTCTTCCGTTCGGGCAACCAAAGTCTGTTGTATGGGAACATTGCCTGGCAGGAAGGTCAGTGGATTTGAGTAGCGTGCGTTTTCGATCTTTTGTTCGGTGATGTGTTTGAGCAGCGAGCGCGTGGCTCCCAGGCCGGCGTACTTTCCATTCTTGACAACAATGAAATGCTGTTTGAGATAGTGCGCATCGTCATTAATCAGCCTTTCGCTCACTTCGTTTAGTGGCACCTCGTAATCCACAACCAATGCATCTGCACTGTGTCTATTGGAAACTGGGAGCCGCTCATAAAGCGACCGGCCGTAAGGCGTGCTGAAAGTTTCCATAATCCTCCACTTATGGATCAGGCCAAGCGGCCTGCCGTTATCCACCACCGGCAAAGCGAACACGTCAGGCTCACTCTGGAGCCGCTCCCATGCATCTCGCAGTGTCGATTCCGAAGTGACGGGTTCGATGTACCGACACAAGAGCCCTGCTATTTCCTTTTCTCTCCGGGGTGGCTTGGACGCAAGGGCCGCATGATCGTTCAGCGAGTCGAGGTAGGCTGTAGCTATCGGTTTTGGTCGACCGAAAAGGAAACCTTGAACCAGTGCAATGCCAAGCTCCGAGACAACCCGGAATTCTGCTTCCGTTTCGACCCCTTCTGCGATTAATTTGCAGCCCAATCGGTCTGCCAAATCTACAACGGACCGCAGAAACTCGCGCTTGATGAGGTCGTCCTGAATATCACGGATGAAGTGCCGGTCAATTTTCACAAAGTCCGGCTTCAGCTCGGACCATAGTTTTAATCCGGAATATCCACTTCCAAGATCGTCGATAGCAATGAGAAAGCCCTCTGCTTTCAGCCATACCAGTGTCTTCAAAAGCTCTGAAGGATCGGCAGTGGGGTAGCGTTCAGAGAGTTCGATAACGATGTCTGATGCCTTCAGCCCGTTCGCCAACAAAAGCTCCTGCAGTTGCGTCGGGTTGAATTCTGGAGGCATCAGTTTGGCCGGACTGATATTGACGAAAAGTTTCAGCGGAGTGCCATGACCGGACCAATGGCGTGCAGCGGTGCGAAGACAGAGCGTTTCCAGTTCTAGCGTCTGGCCGCAGCGTTCTGCTGTTTCAAACAGCATTGGGGCCGTGTGCAAGGGGCTGTCCGAAGGTCCGCGGCTCAGTGCCTCAAAACCAAACACACATTTTCTATTAATGTTTACGATTGGTTGTAGAAGTGTCGTAATGTCTTCTGTCAACAACAAGCGATTCAGTTCTTGACTGAGGCAGTCCTGCATTAGGTCACTCCTGGATGTGAGTGCGGCTTCGGGAAACCAAATTTTGTCGCTCCGTCGCAGATCCCAAACCTACTGATTCGAATGGCTCATATCCGGTTGTGCCAAGTATCTTCATGCAATTCACATACTCCTCGCTAAACATTACCGAAATATTTCAGTGATGCTGAAGTCGTGTGCTAATCGATGTTATTTTTTGTAAATTAATTTATTAAATCAGAGTGTTATGTGGCTCAAGTAACAAGAATGTCACAATCGATCTGCAGCCTTATAGCCATCATTAATATGTGGTGGCGTCATGCTCAAAACCGTTCGAAGTAGAATCCTGTTCTTTTCATTTTTTTCGGTCCTTGCGCTCTTGGCACTTGCATTGTTGTCCTGGTCAATTATTGGAAAGGCGGAAAACGCCGCAAAAGATTTGATCCAGAATCGCATGCATGAAGCCTGGTTACTGGATGATCTGGAGCAGGACCTGCGGCTTGTGCAGGACCTTTCTTTCAAAATCAAAGGTCAGTTACTGCTGTGGGGTGAGATCAACGAAGAATACGAGTCACTTGCAGAGTCTATTCCTGCTAAGTGGAGCGCGATTCAGCGAAGTGCACAGCTGAGTGCCTGGGCAAAAGATAACCAAAGTATCCACGAAGCGGTGGTTGTATACCTAGAAGAACTCGCGGAAGGAATCGAGGAGAAGAGTTACTATCAGGCAGGTAAAACGGTGGACTTTTCACTATTTGCTGCTCTGTCGCCATTGCTTGAGAGCATCAACGATCGCAAGGAGGGAAGTCGCACTCATATCGCTGAGGAATCTGATGAGCTACTGGGGTATCTCGACCGCCAACAGGTTTCGCTGATTATCGGATCTGTTGCCTTTTTGGCGGTCATTGTTCTGATGACGCTCTGGCTGAGGCAAACAGTCATTGTGAGGCTGCAGCGGATCGAGCGGGATATCCAGAGAATGGATGAGTGTTCGGATTTGGCCAATCCGCCGGGTCTGGCCGGGTCTGACGAAGTCGCAGGAGTTGCTGCAGCTCTGATTCGGCTGGTCGGTCGGTTTGAAGGGTTCATCAAAGAAATAAGGGAAGCTTCAAAAAGTATCAACGAGGGATCTGATCGCCTCGGTATCCAGGCGGGAGAACTGGAGTCAGCATCTCAAACGACACAGCATCAGATTCAAGATGTGACAGACTCAATGAAGGCGATGGCAGATCAGGCTTCCACCATTGAGGCATCGACTCGTGAATCCACTGAAGCTGTTCAGGCGGCCGTGACGGCAAATTCGGACATTCAGTCCAGCTTAATAAAAAGTGATACGGCGGTAGAGCGCACTGTAGAGGTCATTGGTCGGGTCTCCGGGGCGATACAAGAGCTGACGGAATCGGCCTCGAAAATCGAGAAGGTGATCGGGGTAATTGCTGACATAGCTGAGCAAACGAATTTGCTGGCCCTTAATGCAGCAATCGAGGCAGCAAGGGCGGGCGAATATGGACGCGGGTTTGCCGTTGTTGCTGATGAGGTTCGAACACTTTCGAAACGCACTGCCGATTCCACTCATGAAACACGGCAATGGGTAGCTGATCTGGTTAAGGGCGTGCAGGGTGTTGAATACTTGATAGCTGAAATGATGGAGGCCGGTGATGATAACCGGCAGACTCTTGACGATCTTAAAGGTCATCTTGTCTCGATGAACCACTGGTTTTCGGATCTGGAGGGGCGGAGTGTCACAATTAATGAGGCGCTCTCGCTGCAACGTGAGGCAATTGAACGTGTGGGTGAGCGGTTTGTGGCGCTTGATGCCCATGCGGCGACAGTCAGCCAACATGTGGCTGGTAGCCGAGAGATAAGTTTGGGTTTGAAGCAGAAAGCGCACTTGATGAGTGATCTCACCGGCCGTTTCCGGATAACTGTTGATTGAAGTATGTAGAGCCATCAAAGCCGGATCTGCTCCCGCACTTCTTAGTACTTTTCAGCAATCGACAAACGTTTCGCCGTCACGGAATTGTGACATCGCCACTGTGCAAATATGGAGTTCTACCGCGTTACTGGGGACGGTTATAAACCGGCCACTCGTCGAGGTTTTTGGCCCGCCAGCTCTTGAATTCTGACCCTGACCCCGTTTCAGATCCGTCCAGAATTGGAAAATTTCGGCCCTGCCCCTAACGGACCTCCAAACCGGCCGCTAAGCATCGAGGGTGATCTTCCAATCTGAATGTCCGCTTTGCGACCTACAGGATAATTTGTTGTGTCAATTTCCGACCACGCTATAGCGGCATGACCAGTTGGCTGATCCATTGTTTAAATGTTGTTTCTGAGTCTTTCGCACTTAACGACTTCAGGAGTATGTCGGTAGATTAGACTCGATACAAGGAAGGTCGGTAGAGCCTATCTTGCGAAACGGGTTGATTGTTAATCCTCCTCATCCCTGGTCAGACAGTCGCCGCCACGCCCAATTCAGGATCCTACGCAGCTCTAAGGTATATCTCACACGAATCCTGCATTGACAATGATAGGGTTGGGGCCGAGTCAGTTGGTCAGGACGACCGGGACTCAACGCCGGCACGGATGCCAGGCAAACGCGACACCTGCCAAGTGGTGTGACGCGCCAGGGAGAGACTTGGCACCACCCGCGCTTGTCACAATTTTTCCCCTTTGATCGACCCAATCTTGACCTATTGAATCAGGCACAGCAGAATACTGTTTGCATATCGCTATGTTGGCATTGGCTGTTGGTTTGCGCCGATCGCAATTCGGAGCCAGGCCTCTTCGGAGGGCTGAGCGCGCTCAAATAGCCTCCGCCATGCCAGATAGCTTGGCAGATATGCCGTTCCAACCCCATGAAACCGCGCCATCCAGCCCTTCAATCGACTCATATAACTGTTGACGTTCTGTATGTGGTATTCCTTCCCGATCACTCGCTGATTATCGAGTGTAACCAGTCGGTGGTGGGCAATGCCGTGCTCTCTGGAAAAGGTTTTATACCAGCTGTGGCCATCTGAACATAGAATCGAGTCAGGATTGATAATCGGCGTCAGAAAAGCATGAACCGTCGGTTTGTTTAATGCAGGATCTACCAGATCGCTGATGTTACCGTTGCGATCCCGTGCAATAAGTACCGGGATTTTATCCGCTTTATGCTTCCTGTTACTTTGCCCGCCACGCTTCCTGGAACTGCGATGCGTGATGTTGCGCTTGCCTTTGCAGGACTCGGCAAAAAAGGTTTCATCCACTTCGACAATGCCGGAGAGGGCATTCGCGTTGGCATTTGCACTGGCTGTTAGAAAACGGTGACGCCACCTAAAAGCTGTCTTTAAATCAATGCCTACTCGAACTGCCGATACCCGCAGGGTCAGGCTGTCTCGCATACATCTCAGGTAATCAAACCACTTGTTGCGGTGATGCAGCCTGGCCAGTGATGTTCCTGTGACGGCATTAAAGGTCTTGTGACAAGTCAGGCTCTGGCATCGATATCGCTGCAACCCACTGGAACGCCCCCATTTGACGACGTGCTCATATCCACAACGAGGGCATCGGCGGTGAGATCTGGCCGCTTCAAGCAAAGTGTGAGACTGAGCGTTGATCTGCCCAAGAAGCTGATGGGCAAGGTGTTGTTTGAGATCAACCGGGAGGTGGGCCAAGGCCTTTTCGAGGGCACTAAGGTCAGCTTTTTTCATGTTGCACTCCACCGAAGGACTGTTTATACAGTAGTATATACAGTACTATCAGAGTGTACCAACAGCCGAAGCCAACATAGCCTTGCCTATACAATATTGAGTCGGAGGCATTCCATCACTCTCCATTAGCATCGGTTGCCGTCCGCATTGTTTTTGGAAAAGTTACGGTATTTGCCATCTGACCATACTGGTTTGCCACTCTGGGCGCACGGGGATTAGCGGGCTGGGGATGGAGTTTCGTCGCCGACATAATATGGCATATGCCACCCTTCAAGCGTTTGCTTCAATGCAAACCGTAGGCATCGTTACAGAAGATGGTATTGAGCTTTATCATTGGCTCGGCGTGGCAGATCGAAGGATTCTACGATTAGTTCCGGGGTTAAAGTCGGTTCTATTGGATATCGAAGCTTGGCGAACGATGATTCTTGAACCTTACAAACGGCTTGGCTCCGGTGTCTACATTGTAGTGGCTTTCATTGGAGATGGCAGAGTTGTTGGCGTCATGGAAGGACGACAGCCGATGGTCAGGGTTTTGTCGTCTAAACCGGACGCGCTGGGCCGGTCCTTCGGCCACGACACTGAATAGATCTAATTCTGGAACTCTGACACCTGGCGTTCCAGGTTCGCGTACATTGCCAGAAGATCGTCCTCGTTGAGCTTTCCTCTAGTGGTTTTCTTAGCCCTATGTTTTTCCAGCTGGCTTCGCTGTTCGGCGTAGACGTGATGGAGGACGCTGGCTTGATAGTCGCAGCCCTCGTGATCGTTCAGTTGTTTGCGAAGCGATTTGAACTGATCAGGACTGGGAACCTGTTCGAGCTTTTTAGCGATGTCTTTGGGTCGGATATCGAACGCTTCTCCCCAATGTTTTACGGCCTGCTCCCATGCCTGAGAAAGAGATGCCCGCTCATCAATGTAGAATTTGGTGGCAGCGCCTCGTTTGTTTACGGAGAAATAGCAGGTTTCTTGTGCAGCACTTTTCCCACTTCCGATGCCAAGCGTGATGCCCTGGAAGCCAACACCGCGACAGGGGAGGGTTGTGGGATGGTCTTTCCCAATGAAATCCAAATATTGAAGTGCTGCGGAGCGGGCCATGTAACGGGCCTCATAGTACTTGGCCCTGGTCTCTTGATATTGGTACCAGAGTTCTTGAGTAATTCGGGTGTTCGGCCTCTTAAGAGAGAAATACTTCTGATAGCGTTTGCCTCGGATGGTGGCAACAACTCGCCAGCCGTGGAAGCCAGAGGTCAGCTCCCCTTTTTCATAAAAGCTAATAGCCATGGATAGTCGATCTTTCCCGTTCAATTCACGTTAAAGATATTAGGCAGCCAAGCAAACGTCTTCGCTTTGTTC
>JAGPVT010000135.1 GCA_018066865.1 Marinobacter sp.
CCACTGACTTCTGTTGCTGAAGAGAGGGCTTGTGTCCCGCTGGATAAGGCATCATTCAGGCTGAACGCGCCAGCGGTCGGTGCCAGAAGATAGATGCTTGAAACAAAAAGGAACTGCTTGATAATAGCGTTCATTGTGATGTCCTGCGGGGAGTGTTGTCGAGATTACGGTTATATATTGGGGGCTTGTGGCGAAATAAAAGTGCAGGCAATGGAGACACATTTATGTTTGAGTCGGCCGCCGTCCCAGGACTTTGCAACTGGCCAAACAGTGAAGAGTTAACCCTCTGGTCTCGTTCGCTTTCGGGTTGGTTACAGCACCAATGAGGTTGCCAGAAACAACATCAAACCCATGCCGATGATGTCGGTGAAGGTGGTCAGAAAGATGCTGCTGGCGGTGGCCGGGTCGGCGCCAAAGCGTTTGAGCACCAATGGCACGGCCACTCCGAAAATGCCGCTGCCCATGCAGGCGCCGACCATGGCAATGAAGATGACAAGGCCAAGCATGATGGGGTTGGCGGAATTGGTGGACACGGCATAGGCGTACATGGCGACGCCCGCGATTACGCCCACGGCGGCGCCATTGAGCGCGCCCAGCAGGATTTCCTTTCGTAACAACCGCCTGATCGGGTAATCGTTTATTTGCCCCAACGTAATACCACGCAGGGTAATCGCCAGCGCCTGACAGCCTGTATTGCCGCTCTGCCCGGCAAGTACGGGCAGGAAAGCCGCCAGGGCGACGATCTGGGCGATGGTGCTCTCAAACATGCCCACTACGAAGGCAGCAGCGAAGGCGGTGATCAGATTCACCTGTAACCAGGGGTGGCGCATGCGGAAGGCGGCAAGCACGGGTGTGTCAATCTGTTCTTCTTTTGCCACACCATACTGGGAGCCGGCCTGGGCGCTCAGTTCCGAGGCAATGCGTTCATACAGTTTCCAACCTCGCACCTCGCCCACCACGCGCTGGTGCTCGTCGACCACCGGGTACATCCGATAGTGTCGGTAAAGCACCTCGCTCACCGCATTTTCCACCTTTGTGTCCTGTTGAAAGGCGAAGGGCTCGCGCACCATGATGCTGGCCAGAGATTCGGACGGCTTGGCGAGAATCAGGTCGCGCATGCCCACCACTCCAACCAAACGGTCATGTTCAGTCACGAAGATGTAACTTATCTCGGACACATCCGCGCTCTTTACCATGAAAGTCAGCGCTTCGGCGACGGTATTGCTGTCCGGTAATGTCGCTGTCACCGGAGTCATCAATTCACCGACTGTTTCTTCCATACCGGAGAGCACTGCACGAGTGGCCGCGGCGTTCGGAGCCGCTACTTCGCCCAGACAGGCGGCTATGGCCAGAGCCTGTTCTGCGGGCAACCGCGAGAGAATGAACTGGATATCGTCCGCCGGCTGCCCCGCCAGCTCCCCGGCAGCATCCATGGGTGCAAGTTCACGAATATGCTCAACCTGCTCGGTCAGCTCCATACTCTGTGTCATGTCGCGCTCCGGTATCAGTGTTGAAAATCTGACTATAGCAGGGGGGCAGAGCGGCGAGTTAATTTCGGTTGGTTACGTTTTCACTTTGCCCCGACAATCCTTCTTTACTCAAGCAAAATCGTATTCTCCGCCTTTTTCAAGGGCGCTCTGGTAAGCAGGCCTGGCGTGCACTCGCTTCACCCACTCGGTGATATGAGGCCGGGCTTTGCCGACGATCCCCCGGGCTACTGAGGCTTCCAGCGGAAAACTCATCTGAATATCCGCTGCGCTGAGATTGTCCCCGAGAAACCAGGTGCTTTTCGCGAGGTGGAATTCGACAAAATCCAGGTGGGTTTTGATCATCGGGCCGATGAAAATCTCATTGGTTTTGTCTGCAATGCCTTTTGCTACTGGCTTGATGAAAAAAGGCATCGGGCTGGTTTTTACCTTTTCAAATACCAGGCGCATAACCAGCGGCGGCATCAATGAGCCTTCGGCGTAATGCAGCCAGTAGGTGTAGTCAAGCCACGCCTGGCCTCCGCCCTCTGGCAGCATGGTGTCTTTGCCGTAGGTGTGGGCAAGGTATTCAATAATGGCGCCCGACTCCGCCACCACCAGGTCACCGTCGGTGATCACCGGTGATTTGCCCAGAGGGTGTATTTTTTTGAGGCTCGCCGGCGCCAGCATGGTTTTCGGGTCACGCTCGTAACGCTGGATCTCGTAGGGGACTCCCAGCTCTTCCAGCATCCATAGAATGCGTTGTGAGCGGGAATTATTAAGGTGATGGACTGTGATCATGCAGAGACTCCGTTCGCTTCAAAAGAATGGGCAGGTTAAGAGAGTAGTCTGCAAATGGCTTTTTGGTTCACCGCCATTGTGTTTTAAGTCGCTACCTTCGATTACGGATGGCAACGGCATGGTTTTTAAGGTCTTTGATGATCTCGGGCACCTTGAGGGGCAATAAGCCCTGGACCACCTTTAAAAGGTAAATGACAACATTCATCCGCTTGTACCAGAACACGCGGCGAATCTTATCCTTCATGGGGTGATAGCCTTCCATGTAGAGTTCTTGCACGAATTTGGCGTTGTTGGTGAGGCTGTAGCGGCTTAAGTCCAGTGGCACCACTATGTCTGCCTTTTTCAGTTGCTTGCGGGTATTGAAATCGATAGCGATGTTGATGGCGTTGCTGATCACATCAAATGTATCGCCCGGTTTCGGGTATTGGCTGACATGGCTCAGATCAACGGCCACGATAATACCCGCGCCCATTTTCGCGAGCGGCGAGATCGGAACATTTTCGACCAGCCCTCCGTCTACCAGAATCCGCCCATCCACCTCCACTGGCACAAACAGGCCGGGCACAGCCATGGACGCACAAACGGCCTCCGCCAGATTACCTTTCCGGAATACCAGTTGCTGGCCAGTTTCGATATCCGTTGCACAAATAGCCAGGGGAATGTCGGCATCTTCGATTCGACAATCTCCCAGATCCCGATGGATCATTTCCCGAATGGCTTGCGTGCTGAACAAACCACCGCGCTCCAGGGTAAAATTGAGTATCTTGGACAGATTCAACGTTGAGCCAATGGAAAGTATGGACTCTGCTGGGCGCCCGAACGCGAAATAGCTGGCGACCAGTGCGCCCACACTTGTACCCGAAATACAATGAATCCGGATTTGCTCTTCCTCGAAAGCCTTTAAAACGCCAATATGGGCAATGCCCTTTGCAGCACCGCCTCCCAGAGCCAAACCTATGCGCGTATTAAAGGGGTTGAGCTTCATGCATAAGGGCCTGGTGTTGTTTCAAGGGGAAAACTTCGGGGCGATTCTAACAGACTTGGCCGGGCTCCAAGCTCAACATTATAGTTGCGGAAAAACCGAGGTTGTGAGGAAATTTTCGAACTCTGAAGCGGGCAGGGGCCTGGAGAAAAGGTAGCCTTGGCCATAATCACACCCGATTTCCAGTAACAGACGGCGTTGCGCCTCCGTTTCGACCCCTTCTGCGATGACGCTCAGGCCGAGCTTGTGAGCCATGATGACAATGGCTTCGGAAAGCACCAGATCATTCTGATCCGTTTCGAGATTCTGGATAAAAGACTGATCAATCTTGAGGTAGTCGATATCGAATCGCTTGAGGTAGGACAAGGCTGAATAGCCTACACCAAAGTCGTCAATGGCAACCTGAATTCCTGCATCCCGGAACCGGAGCAGCTTAGCCTTGACGTCATCGCTGGCGTTCAACAGCAGGCCTTCGGTAATTTCGATGCTCAGGTGCTTCTCTTCCAACCCAAGAGCTTGCAGGTAGGCCAGCCAATCAGTCATATTCAGGGCGTCACTCTGAAACTGCACCGGCGACATATTTACCGATATCTGTAAGACGGTATTAAACAACTCACACCAGCGTTTTGCCTTGGCCGCCGCCTCACGAAATACCCAGTCGCCGATTCCGACGATCAAGCCGGTCTCTTCCGCCAGAGGAATAAACTCAGCCGGGCTGATCATTCCGAGCTCTGGATGGTTCCAGCGAATCAGTGCTTCTGCCTTGCTCACGTTTCCGGTCGTGAGATCAATGATGGGCTGGAAATGAAGCTCGAACTGCCGGTTCTCAACCGCCGAGCGCATATCATTTAACAGTTTCAGGCGATTCCGGGCCTCATCATGCAGGGACTGGGTAAAATAGCTCAGGCGGTTTCGCCCCGACGTTTTAGACGCATACATGGCCTGGTCGGCGTTACTGATTAACTGGCCAGCCTCACAAGCGTCACCTGGGCAGAAGGTGATGCCGATACTGGCCTGGACATAGATGGTTTCGCCATTGATGGAATAAGGCTCTGCGAGCGCGCTGATGATTTGCTCTGCCACCGCTTCACCATCGATAGTATTCGCGAGTCGGGGCAGAATCACGGTGAACTCGTCACCGCTCATGCGGGCCACGGTATCGGTGCCCCTTATACAACCGTTAATTCGTTCCGCCGCTTTGATCAGCAGCTGGTCGCCCATAGGATGCCCGTGGGTATCGTTAACATCCTTAAAGTGGTCAAGATCAATAAATAACAGAGCCAGCAATGAGACCTGGCGTAAAGATTTTCGAATTTCCTGCTCCAGACGATCCTGGAACATGTACCGGTTTGGTAAACCGGTCAGAAAATCGTAGTTTGCCTGGCGCCAAACCAGTTCGTCTGAGCGAAGTTTGTTGGTTATATCAGAGCCCATGATGACATGACGTTGGATCTCACCTTTATCATTGCGAATGACATTAACGGTGAGCCATGCCGGAAAGGCTTCGCCATTTTTACGGCGGCTCCAGACCTCGCCCTGCCAAAAACCCTGGCGAGCTACTTTTTGCCATATGGCCTGGAAAAAATCGGCTTTATGGCGGCCAGAGTGAAGAAGGGAGGGATCTTTGCCCCGGATGTCGTCAAGGGTGTAGCCAGTTATTTTGGTAAAGGCGGGGTTGAGTGCAATGACTTTGTTGTTGATATCGGTCACCAGCACGATTTCCGTGCTGTTGCTGTAGATGGACGATGCAAGGTGGAGTTCTTCTTCCGCCTGAGTTCTTTCGATGGCAATACCAACAAGGTTAGCCGCGCTCTCTATAAGTGAGATTTCTTGTTCTCCAGGAAAGCTTGGTTCCCTGCGATAAATAGCAAAGGTACCTAATACCCTACCTGATGCAGAATGGATGGGCTCGGACCAGCACGAACCAAGACCTGCCGTGGCTGCAAGTTCTTTAAAGTTCTCCCAATAGGGATGAGAGGCGATGTTTTCGACGACAATGCGCTTTCCTGAAAAGGCAGCGGTTCCGCAAGAGCCAACACCCATGCCAATTTTGATACCACTGATGGCCCTGGTGAAAAAGTCGGGCAAGCTTGGCGCTGCGCCACTGAGAAGGTGTTCTCCTTCGTGGTCCATGAGAAGAATCGAGCACATGGACTTGGGGTAAATCGATTCGGCTGATTCGATGACCTGCGACATGATCTCTTTCAAGGAGCCGCCTCTGGCGACTTTTTCCAGAGTGCGCCGCCGCATTTTCTCGCGTCGTTCCGCCAGCTTTCGGGATGAAATGTCCTCAACCAGCGATACCGCATACGCGAGGCTGCCGTCAGAATTTCGAACGGCACGCACGGCCAGACGAACATCGATTACGTCGCCGGATTTTTGGATAAACCGCTTTTCAACGGACAATTCATCAATGGAGCCGTCAATCAATTGCTGATAGAGAGCATTATTGGCTTTGAGGTCATCAGGATGGGTCAGGTCCGCCCATGTCGTGTCCATGATCTCTTCGGCTGTGTAACCCAGCATGTCGCAAAGCGCCTGATTGACCTCTATCCAGCTTTTATCCGGGCTGTTGGCAGCCATGCCAAACATGGAGCGCTCGAAATAAGCCCGAAAATGTTGCTCGTTGGCACGGAGAGCTTTCAGGGCGTCACGGCGCTCTCTTTCACGATCAAAGTTGTCGAGGGCGAACGTGATATTTTGGGCCAGTTCGTCGAGAAGCCCAGTCATTTCACTGTCGAAAAAGTCCTCCACCTCGTGATAAACCGACAAAACCCCAAAAGGTTGGCCATTCCGCTGGATGGCGAAATAGGCCGTCGCTGATGGCTCGTGACCTTCCGGCTCAAGATCAGCAACTCCAACCCAGGCCATGCTGATACCGTCGAGATCGGCGGCGATCCGGCAGACAAGAGGAAACAGTTCTTCCTCATTACTGATGCGAATAATGGCTTGGTTGATTTCGCTAAGTGCCCGGTACATTTGGGTTAGTCTGTGAATGCGGGCACTCGCTGACATACCTTGGGCCACAGCCGGTGTGCCCTGGTGCCTTGTTTTTCGATCATCTTCACTATCGGAAGGTGTAGACAAGGTGCTGCTCGTAGTGGCAAGAAGTGTATTGTTAGAGTGTTGATCCTTTTAGCGAGAAGTTCAAGCAGACTGGCGGTGAAGCCCCCGATTATGGTTTAGGCTTTTTGATCCGCTTAGAAATTTGACAGGAGCTACTATGAGAAAGGTACATATTGATATCGTTTCCGACATCGCCTGCCCATGGTGCGCCATTGGCTATGCCCGCCTGGAGATTGCCATGGGGCAGCTGGCGCCAGAATATGAGTTCACCGTTCGGTGGCATGCGTTTGAACTGAACCCGGACCACAGCGGGAAGGGTGAGCCGATTCTGCCGGCTCTGGCTCGAAAGTACGGGCGCAGTGAGGAGGAGATGCGTTCTAATCAGAATCAGATGATGAAGATCGCTAAGGATCTCGGCATTAACTTCGAAAAAATACAGGAGCGACTCACCTGTAATACCTTCGATGCCCACCGGTTGGTCAAATGGGCCGGCGAGCAGGGCCAGCAGACCGGCATGAAACAAACGCTGTTCGACGCCTATTTCGGCAGGGCAGAGGACGTCTCCAATCACGATACTCTCGTCAAATGCGTTGAAGCTCTGGGCCTGGATTCAGCAAAAGCCAGGGAGGTTCTGGAATCGGATCAGTACGCTGGTGCTGTGCGAGAAGACGAAGCCACCTATCAGAAGGCAGGTGTCACGGCCGTGCCGGCGTTCATTATCAACAACAAATACCTCATCTCCGGAGCCCAGGAACCCGATACCCTGGTGCAGGCGTTGCAGGAGGTTGGCGCAGAATCCGACTGAGCGACACGCTTTACCGTCGGCTTGCCCATTGAATCAAAGCCCCTGCGCTCCGCGCCGCAACCAGTCGTGCACGAAGGCAAGCTGCTACATAGATCCCGGTCTTTTTGCTGCCAATGGAGAGGCTCGGTCAGGCTAGTGCGCTTTCCAATACCTTTGCGACATGCAAGGCGGTTTTATTGGCACCATCGTAAATTTGATGTCGACAGCTCGTTCCATCGGCAACCACAAGATCATTTGCCTCTGCCCCACGAACCGCCGGGAGCAGTGAGAGCTCAGCCATTTGCATCGAAGCGTCATAGTGTTCACGTTCATATCCAAAACTTCCAGCCATTCCGCAGCAGGAAGTTTCGATGAGTTTAACCTCAAGTTCCGGTATCCAGCGAAGCACTTGCTCAACCGGGCGGAGGGCATCAAATGCTTTCTGGTGGCAATGGCCGTGTAGAAGGACTCTGGGCGTGGCCAGGGATTTTAGGTCAAGCTTCAAACGACCGGCGTCATGTTCGTTGACTAAAAATTCCTCAAACAGGAAGGATGCCATGGACAGTGCTTTGGCTTGCTCCCCGTAGCCGTATTGCAAAAACTCATCGCGCAGGGTGAGGAGGCAGGATGGCTCCAACCCAACAACACTGACGCCCCGCTCAACGAAGGGCATCAGGTAGTCGAGCGTACGCTTAGCTTCAGCCTTGGCCTTGTCCACTTGACCGGACGCTAGGTAAGTTCGACCACAACACAGCGGTCGTTCGCTCGGGGCTTTGTTAAGGTGCACGCGGTATCCGGCCGCTTTCAGCACCCGCTGAGCCGCTTCCGCATTGGTTGGCTCAAGGTAATTATTGAAGGTGTCGACAAACAGCAGGACTTCTTTTTCATACACTGCGTTGTCGGGCGCCACAGCAGCTTTGGCCAGATAGTTACCGCAAAAATTTGGCAACGCGCGCTGGTCTGCCAGCCCAAGGGTTTGTTTAACCCAACCCAACAAAAAGGGCACTCGCTCGACCGCACCCATGATGCTTGAAAAATACCTGGCGTATGGGGCGTAACGGGGCATTTCAGCGACAAGTCGCTCTCGAAGTGGAATGCCATGTTTTTTTGACCAGGCCGAACGTGCCTCGATTTTCATCTTGGCCATGTCCACACCGGTTGGGCAATCACGTTTGCAACCCTTGCAGGAGACACAAAGATCCAGCGCTTCTTTGACGTCATTACCAGCGAGGCCCTCGGGCCCCAACTGTCCGGATAAAGCCAGCCTCAATGTATTGGCGCGCCCCCGGGTCAGGTGCTGTTCTTCCCGGGTAATGCGAAAGCTGGGACACATGGTACCGGCGTCGAATTTTCGGCAATGGCCGTTGTTGTTGCACATCTCGACCGCTTTGATCAGGCCGGATGTTGGGTCGCCAGCACTGCCCGGCTTACTTTGTTCACCGGTTAACGGATCGCGCAGTACGTCCCAGCTTGACCAGTCGAGTGCTGGCGTTATCGGTATGGCCTTATACCCTTTGTTAAACCGGAAGTAGTTCGGATCGTCCATGCGCGGGGTATCGACGATTTTACCGGGATTCAGCAAATTCTCAGGGTCAAAAAGCTGTTTGATTTCCTTGAAAGCCGCATTGAGCTGTGGCCCAAACTGCCAGGCCACCCATTCTCCGCGACAGATACCGTCGCCATGCTCACCGGAAAAGGCACCTTTGTACTCACGAACCAGTGCTGACGCTTCTTCGGCGATCTCCCGCATTTTTTGAGCACCGTCACGACGCATATCCAGGATGGGACGAACATGCAACGTACCGACACTGGCGTGGGCATACCACGTCCCTTCAGTGCCGTGCTTATGAAATACCTCGGTGAGCTTGTCGGTATATTCCGCGAGGCTTTCAAGCGGTACTGCGCAGTCTTCAATAAAGGAGACAGGCTTCCCGTCACCTTTCATACTCATCATGATGTTCAGGCCCGCCTTGCGTACATTCCACAAAGCGGTCTGTTCAGCGGCGTTGGTCATGCTGACGACACTATCGGGTAACCCCAGGTCTCCCATCAGTTCATTGAGCTTTTCCAGATCGGCCCGCAGTTCCTGCGCATCTTCTCCGGAGAATTCAACCAGCAGTATGGCCTTGGGCTTGTCGATTAACGCTTTCTCGATCACTGGACGAAACGCCGCATTTTCAAGCGCGAGGTCTATCATGGTGCGATCCACCAGCTCTACGGCCGACGGTTTGAGCGTTACAATATGCTGGGTCAGATCCATTGCCTGGTAGAACACAGGGAAGTTCACCACGGCCAGCACCTTGTGAACCGGCAACGGTGAAAGTTGCAGCTTGATTCTCTGTGTAAGCCCCAGAGTTCCTTCCGACCCCACCAGTAGGTGAGCAAGGTTGACCTGGCCACTGGGGTCATAACGGCGCGGATTCTGGCAGTTGAAAATATCAAGATTATAGCCACCCACGCGGCGTAGAACCTTGGGGAAATTCTCCATTATGTTGGCGTTTTCCCGTTCCGCAATCTGCTGAACCTGCCGCGCTATAGTGCGAATTCTGTTGCTGTCAGAATGCTCACTGATGAAGCCAAATCGCCCTTGCGAACCATCCGCCAGCAACGCATCGATCCCCAAAACATTGTGGATCATGTTGCCGTACTTGATTGATCGCGAGCCACAGGAGTTATTACCGGCCATACCACCAATGGTGCACTGGGCCGCCGTCGAAACATCTACCGGAAACCAGAGTCCGTAAGGTTTGAGCCAGCGATTGAGGTCATCAAGAACCAGCCCCGGTTCGACCACCACCGTTTGTCGTTCCTCATCAAACTCAACAATTTTATTTAGCCAACGGCTGGTATCGAGGATGATCGCATTGCCAACGGTTTGGCCGCACTGGCTGGTGCCCGCCCCGCGCGCAAGTACCGGGATCTTGGCGTCCCGTGCTATATCCAGGGCAAGTTGCAGGTCCGTTTGATTGCGGGGGATCACTACACCGACCGGCATAATCTGGTAGATCGAAGCGTCAGTCGAGTAACGCCCTCGGGAGGCGTCGTCAAAAAGCACCTCACCGGAAAGCTCCCGTTTTAAACGATCGGCCACGTTAAACATCGGTTTAACCCGCGCGTTTCGCGATTGACTCTTGGGTTCAGAAAACGAGCTCATCGTTCACTCCTGATCTATGCCGTCGAATAGAGACCGCTATTAATTCGCGGGGTGCAGCGGGTTCTTGGCGAAATAATCCAGCGCAGCCAGTATGCCACTGCCCTTGAGGTTTACACCCGACAGCTTAAGACCAGCCTCGCAGCCGCCTAACGTGGCAATCAGGGTAAGATCGTTGCAGTCGCCGAGGTGTCCTATTCGGAACATCTTGCCTTTCGACTTGCCCAGCCCCATACCCAATGAGAGATCGAAGCGTTCGTAGATCAGACGCCGAACGGCATCCGCATCGACTCCGTCAGGCATTACAGCGCCCGTCAATACCGGTGAGTAAACATTTGAGTCCTGGCACTGCACCTCCAGCCCCCAGGCTTCAACGGCCGTACGTACACCGACAGCCCAACGCTGGTGGCGTGCAAATACGTGTTCCAGGCCCTCCTCGAGCAGCATATCCAGTGCTTCGTTCAGGCCGTAAAGCAGGTTGGTACTGGGCGTGTAGGGCCAATAGCCATTTTTGTTGGCCTCAAGAATTTCATCCCAGGCCCAGAAGCTTTTTGGAAGGTTTGATGTTTGACTGGCAACAATCGCTTTATCAGATATGGCGTTAAAACTAATCCCAGGCGGCAACATCAGCCCTTTCTGGGAACCGGAAATCGTTACATCAACGCCCCATCCATCATGTTGATAGTCAACACAGGCCAGGCCCGAGATCGTATCAACCATTAACAGCGCCGGGTGGCCGGTGGCATCTATGGCCCGGCGCACAGCCGGGATATCGCTCGTTACGCCCGTTGAGGTCTCATTGTGAACGACGCAGACGGCCTTGATGGTATGTTCTGTATCCTGTCTCAGGCGGTCTTCAATCATGTTGGCCTGTACACCCGCACGCCAACCCTCATAACCCGGAAGTCCCAGAAACTCGGGCTGCAGGCCAAGCCGACGTGCCATTTTTTCCCACAGCGATGCAAAGTGGCCGGTTTCAAACATCAGCACGTGGTCACCGGTCGACAGGGTATTAATGAGCGCTGCCTCCCAGGCGCCAGTTCCGGACGCCGGGTAGATGATAACGGGCTGGGTCGTCTTGAAAATGACCTTGATTTTCTCCAGTAACTCCAGCCCCAGAGCACCAAATTCCGGCCCCCGATGATCA
>JAGPVT010000146.1 GCA_018066865.1 Marinobacter sp.
CTCTCCCTCGCGAACCATTTCTTTCCAGAACGCTTCCGGTGCCCCCGGTATCACAGCCACCGGTTTCCAGATATCCCGTGCCCAACGAGTCACCCCAGGCGATCGGCGAACAACGGCGCCTACCTGTAATTCACGTCTCCAATGATCTGTTCGACTACTCATGGCAATTCTCATTTTTTTTCTTACAACCCCAAAATAGCAGGGCTCCAACGATTATCCAACTGTCCAAAAGTAAATGGCTGTGGCATGCTCGTTCAGTAAACTTTGTGCATACACGCATAAAAACAACGAAAGAGTCAAACTCCTGATGACGGCATACAAGACCCTACTTTTGTGTAGTTGTGACAAAACACAGTCTTTCAATCCGAAGGCGCTGCAGAAAGCCGCTGCAGCTGCGCAGGTGATCGCGGTGGATCAACTGTGTGGCAAAGATTTGAACGTCGCCGCTGAACATCTGGGCGCAGACAATGAAGTGCTCATTGCATGCAGCCAGCAGTCAGCTTTGTTCGAACGCCTGTCCGAGGACGTATACGCCGAGAGTATGCAGGCAGCGCCTTTCCATACTATTGATATCCGGGACAGGGCTGGCTGGAGCGCTCCCGATGCCAAGCCAGAGCGCCAGCATGCGAAGCAGGCCGCGCTGATTGCTGCTGCGCAGCTGCCGGCCCCCATGGCACCGGCGAAAACCATTCAATCCAGCGGCGTCTGCTGCGTTGTCGGCCCCACCGAGCAGGCCATCAGAATGGCCGCGCTGGTTCAGGACGAGTTGGGCGTCACCTGTATTGTTAATGATGCCGGCCCAATTCAACTACCCTCCGCTGCTTACGATGTTGCAAAGGGTCAACTGACGAGCGCCTATGGCGCACTTGGCAACTTCAAACTGGAATTTGCCCACTTGCAAACCCTGAATCCGGCCGGACGAGGTGAGCTGGGTTATGGCGAAGCAAAGCTCACCGCCCGCAGCGAATGCGATGTGTTTATCGACCTGCGAGGTGGTGCCCCGGCATTTCCGAGTCATGAGAAACGCAACGGCTATTTCTGGGCTGATCCGAAGAAGACTGGCGAGCTGGAGCGTATTGCCCTGACTGCCCGGGAACGGGTAGGTGAATTCGAGAAAACCGTGTATTTCAGATTGGAAGAATCCCTGTGTGCGCACTCGCGGGCCGGCAAGCCCGGTTGTACACGCTGCCTGGATGTGTGCTGCACAGAGGCCATTTTTTCTGCAGGGGATCATATCCAGATCGATTCGGATATTTGCGCCGGCTGCGGATCCTGTGCCGCCGTCTGCCCCACTTCCGCGATTACCATGAACGAAACGTCGTTCGAAGCAATAACCAAGGTCGCGGATGTGATGGCCAAGGTTTATCGGGAACATACCAGCGAATCTCCGCGTCTGGCGTTTCACACCCTGGGTGCTGGCGCCGAAGCCATTGCCAACCTGGCGCGATACGATGACGGGCTGGCGGACGATCTGATTCCGATTGGGCTGGAGCATATAGACCGGGTTGGCCATGCTGAAATAATGGCGGCATTCGGCGCAGGCTATGCCGAGGTTCTTATCCTGGCGGACAATGAGTTAGACAGGCGAACGGTGACTGCGGAAGTTGAACTGGCCCAGGCCCTGCTCCAGGGCACCCATAACTCGCCGAGCCGAGTGCGGATCATTTCCGCCATCGAGCTCTGCGATGCGGGTGCCAATGCCGGGCGAGTGAGTGATCCTATCCTGCTGGTCGGCGGTCGCCGTGACATCACGCGGGTGGCAGTTGCCGCCATGTCGGACAAAATCGAAGAGCCGATTCCGCTCCCCGTGGGTGCACCTTATGGTGCGATAGAAATTGATTCCGATAAATGTACGCTCTGCCTGGCCTGCGTATCACTGTGCCCGACCGGTGCGCTTGGCGATCACGGGGACCGGCCGGAGGTTCAGTTTACGGAAAATGCCTGTGTTCAGTGCGGCATCTGCGACAGCACATGTCCGGAGACGGCCATCACCCTGCAGCCCCGGCTGGATGTGTCCAAGGCTGCGCTAAGTGCCCGGGTCTTGCATGGAGAGGAGCCCTTTGAGTGTATTAAATGTGGCACTCCGTTTGGCGTTGCCAGCACCATTAACCGAATCATCGAGAAACTGGAAAGCCAGCACTGGATGTACAAGAATTCTGACAATGTTCAGCTCATCAAGATGTGTGGCGACTGTCGGGTCAAGGCCCAGTTCCATGGGGATAGCGCACCCATGGCGGGCGGTGATCGGCCTCGGGTCCGTACCAGTGATGACTATCTGGACAGCTAAAAACAACAGGACACACAATGGTCGAGTACACCGAAGTTGGAAAAAAACCGAACCTGATCGGAACGGATGCCCCCCGGCCTCAGGACAAAAACCCCAGAGGCGTTGATCGAATTATCGCCATTGCGTCGGGCAAGGGTGGCGTTGGCAAATCCACGGTGTCTTCCAATGTGGCCGTTGCGCTGGCCTCAAAAGGCCTCAAGGTTGGTCTGCTGGACGCCGACGTCTACGGCCCCAGCCAGCCCCGCATGCTGGGTGTTTCTGGTCGTCCTTCCAGCCCGGATGGAAGTACCATCCTGCCTCTGAGAAACCACGGGGTTACGTTAATGTCCCTGGGGCTGATGGCGCCAGAAGATGAGGCCATTGTCTGGCGCGGACCCATGTTGATGGGCGCTCTGCAACAGATGATGAATCAGGTGGAGTGGGGACGGCTCGATGTGCTGCTGGTGGACCTGCCGCCGGGCACCGGCGATGTTCAAATGACCCTGAGCCAGAAGTTCTTCGTTGCCGGAGCGGTTGTGGTCTCAACGCCCCAGGACATAGCGTTGATGGACGCCCGCAAAGGCATTGACATGTTCAAGCGAATGGACGTGCCGCTATTTGGTTTGATCGAAAACATGGCCTCTTTCATCTGCGACGGTTGCGGTAAAGAGCACCACCCATTCGGACATGGTGGTGCGCGGGCGGAGGCCGAAAAACTTGGTGCGCCTTTCCTCGGGGAGATTCCGCTGGATCTCGATATCCGAATCGGTTCGGACGGTGGTGTACCAATTGTGGTATCGAAGCCGAACAGCCCTCAGGCGCAGGCTTTCCAACGCATCGCCGATGAAATTGTTGCCTCCGATTTATACGCCCGGGCTATCCAATGATCGAGTCACCCCAGTTCCCGCCGTTACTGACCGGAGAAGTGGTGCCGAGGCATACCGACCCTTTTAACAAAGCTGTCAGCCGGGCCGTCGCAGGTGTTGATTCAGGCACGGTGTTCTACTCCGAAGCGGGCGACACCTTACGTGCAGCTCTGGTGCTGGCGCCGGAAACGCCTCTGGAAGATGCCGTTCAAGCGGTCTACGTTGCCCAGATAGGCCTTGCCGAGAGTCTTGGCGCCTTGGCTCCACCCGAAGTACCTGTGCACTTTCAATGGCCTGATCGAATCAAGGTCAATGGTGCTCTCTGCGGTAGCGTTCGATTCGCAGCGGATGTTTCGGATCCCAAGGCTCATCCAAATTGGCTGGTCATCGGCATCAGTGTGCCTTTCAGCCAGGAAGCCAACGAGCCTGGAGAAAATCCGAATGAAACCTGTCTGTACGAGGAAGGCTGCGTGGATATTACGCCAATGGCCTTGCTGGAGAGCTGGTCCAAGCACACACTCTTATGGCTGACCTATTTTATGGACAGTGGCTTTGAGCGGGTGCACAACAATTGGCGACCACGCTGCGACACTCTGGGCAAGATGGTCGAACGGCCCCGGCCAGGCATCTTTGTTGGCCTGGATGAAAAAGGCCGGATGCTGTTGCGTCAGGATGTCATGACCGAGACATTGAGCTTGATTGAATTCGCGGAGCACGTATGAAGCTGGCCCGAACCCTGCAACTGGACATATCGGACGAAAATGTATTTGAAAAGCCTGCGCACAGCGGCGAATGGGCGATCCCCGGCGGCTTCGAGTTTTCCAACTGGACCGAAGCGGACCTGAGGGGGAAAGCCCGCCAAGCGTTCAGTAATGGCTGGTATAGCATTGAGTCTGGCGGTCGTGCCAGTTTCGTTGGCGTATGCAATATCACCAACGCGGAATTGGAGCAGTTGCGTACAATCCTCGCTCAAACGTTTGTCGACCATTATGGCGCGCCGGATCTCGAAGCAGCCTATCCGGTCGCCTGTGAAGAGATCGACCAGATGCACAGCATGTGTGAGGACTTCGAGGACAACACACTGCTGATGATCAGCCGTACACTGACCAAGCTTGGTGTTGAGGAAACCTACCGCTCCCAGGCGCCGCAGGATGCCTCACTCGAGGCATTTGCGGTCCATGGCAGCGTTGACTGATTACAACCCGAAGCTGCCATAGGGAATAAACCGCACGGGGGTCCCCGGCTCTATCTGCTGAGCACTCTCATCCAATTCCACCAAACCCTCGGACCAGGCCAGGCCGGTCACCCGCCCCGAGCCTTCAGAGCCGAATACCTCAACCTGTCCATTCCGGACCCGGGCCCTCAACATCTCGCTGCGGCCCGGCTTCTTGTTCTTCGAAAAATTTGCGGGCGTGACATAGCCTTGGGGTTCGAACCATTCACCCCCTGCCAGTAGCGCCATCGCCGGAGCGCCAAACCGCAGCGCGCAGACCCAGGCGGCGACCGGATTTCCTGGCAAACCCACCACGGGCGTGCCCTGGAACATGGCGAGCGCCAGAGGCCGGCCCGGCTTGATCGCGATGCGCCAGTTGCTGATTTCACCGTGAGCTTTTAGCGTTTTCGACACATGATCTTCGTCACCGGCAGAAATACCGCCACTGGTCAGGATCAGATCGCACTGCTCAGCGCCGCGCTCCAGGGCCGCTTTGACATCTTCTGCCCGGTCAAGCACATGGCCCAGGTCCACCAACTCATAGCCGAGCTGCGCCACCAGAGCACTCAGCATCGGCCGGTTCGCGTCATAAATTTGCCAGTCGGTGACAACTGAACCCACAGGCTTCACCTCATCACCCGTGGACAGGACGCCGACGCGCAGCCGCTGATACACATCCACCGACTCGACACCGACGCTGGCGAGAACTGAAATCTGGGTAGGCGTCAGGCAGGTACCTGCGGTAAGAATCCGATCCTGCGCCTTGATGTCCTCTCCGGCTTTACGTGAATTGGCTCCCGCTTTTAACGTGCCGTTCAAATGCAGGTGACCATCCATGACCTCGCAATCCTCTTCCAGGACCACCGTATCCGTGCCGGCCGGAATCACCGCACCGGTCAGAATCCGGATAGCATGGCCCTCAGGCACATGCCCCATGTATGGCTCCCCGGCGGCACTGCGGTCTTCAACCAGTGGCAGGGCGCAGGGCACCTCGGTTAAAGGTCCTGCAAACGCATAGCCATCGACCGCAGAATTGCTGCTTGGGGGATGAGCGCGAGGCGCATAAACATCGCTCGCCAGTATCCGGCCGCTCACTTGTGACAGGGAAACGAACCGATCCACGCCCACCACTGGATGCAAGCGTGAACGTAACCGCTCCAGCGCCTCTTCTACCGGCGTCCAATTCACCCCGGGGGGCAAGGCAAAACAGTCGTTACGAAGCGGATTCATTGCTTTCCCGTTCATGGTTGTACCGTTCATGGTTTTTCAGGGTTCAGAATAAAGTCGACGATTCCGGGTACGTTGTTCACATCAAAAACGGGGCCCGAAAAATCCGCAGCATAGTCAGCTGCCACAGCAATGATATTGGCGTCTTCCAGGTAAAGCGGCGTATGCGAGCTTTCCCGCCTGTGCACTTCGATCTTGGGGTGTGAATGGGTTTTGAACCCCTCGATCACAACCCAGTCGCAGGGGCCCAGTCGGGCCAGTAATTCATCCAGCGTTGGCTCTTCGGCGCCGCGCAACTCGTGCATGATGGCGAAGCGCTGCCCCCCCGCCAGAATGACCTCCCGGGCGCCAGCCTCACGATGTTGGTAGCTGTCGGTACCGGGTTGGTCTACGTCCACCCCATGATGGGCATGTTTGATCGAGTTAACTGTTAACCCTCTGCCGGACAACTCACGAATCAGTGCGCTGACCAGGGTGGTTTTTCCGCAGTTTTTCCAGCCCACAATGCCTATGATGTTCACTTCAGATGCTGCTCCGCCCAAGCCAGATCTTCCGGCGTATTAATGTTGAAAAAGTCACCTTCATCAAAAATCACCAGTGTCTCACCCTGGGCTTGTGTCCACTGGCGAATCTTGCGTACTCCGTCGTTCAGGGCGGCTCGCAGATCATGCCGCAACGCGACCTGCCATCGGCCAAAGGTCGGCTGGGGAACCCGGCCGCGCTCTGGATCTGGCGTGGCCGCCAACACCACCGGGGTATCGTATTCGGCCAGCCTTGCAGCCAGATCCCGAGGGAAAGACGGGGTATCCGAAGCGACACTGATCAGCCAGTCATGCCCCTGCCCGGCTGCCCAATCCATGCCCGCGAGCACGCCAGCCAGCGGGCCTGCATAGCCGGGGACAGAGTCGGCCACCACGGCCAAACCCAGATCATCAAAACGGCTCAAGTCCCCGTTGGCGTTTAACACCACGGCGTCGACCTGCGGCGTGATTCGATCGATGACACGCTGGATCAGTGACTGATCACCCAGCATCAATCGCCCCTTGTCACCACCACCCATTCGGTTTGCCTGGCCGCCTGCCAGAATGACCGCACACTCCGTCATGCTGTGCCTCCATCAATCATGCTGAGCGCCTTTGCGCCGCAGCTTTTTGTCTTCATCGGGAACCTGCGACAAATCCTGATCGAACACCAGGCGATGCTGGCCGCTGAGGCAGGTGAATTTCCTGCCTCGCATCCTTCCGATCAACGTCAACCCGACCTGCTGGGCAATATCGACGCCCCAGGCGGTAAAGCCTGATCGGCTTATCAAGGTTGGGATACCCATCAGGGCCGTCTTGATCACCATTTCGGAAGTCAAACGGCCAGTGGTATAGAGGACTTTGTCGGCCGCCGGGATGCCGTTCAAGTGCATCCAGCCTGCGATCTTATCGACCGCATTGTGACGCCCGACGTCCTCCATGTAGGCCAGGATCTGGCGTCCCTGACACAGGGCAGTACCATGAATGGCACCGGTTTCCATATACAGACTGGGCGTGTGGTTAATCTGATACGAGAGGTCGTAAAAGGTACTGGTGTGCACCAGTGTATCCGGCAATGACAGCCCGTCTAGCCCGGCCATCATATCGCCGAACACAGTTCCCACGGCACAGCCGGAGGTCCGGGTTTTCTTTTCCAGCTTGGCCTCTACATCTGTAACACCTGCGGTACGGACCACAGCGACTTCCAGCTCTTCGTCGAAATCAATCTTCGTGATCTGATCGGTCTCTTTCAGCATCCCCTGATTCAGGAGAAAACCCAGGGCCAGATACTCCGGGTGATCGCCGATAGTCATTGCCGTGACGATCTCCTGGCTGTTCAGATAGATGGTCAGGGGACGCTCTTCGATCACGCTGATCGATTTTGATTGGCCGGCTTCATCAATGCCCTCGACGGTGCGGGACAGCCGAGGGTCGGTCGGGTTAGGTAGAAGGTGTGCAATCGTCACTATTGTTTTAGTCCCCTCAGGAAATACACGTGCTCGAATCCGGCTAGTCTAGTCGGCGTTCGGAAAAAAAAGCTGCTTACCATCAACTTGATAGGCACGAATCGCGGCTTGTCCGGCGTCAGACAACAACCACTGTGCGAAGGTCTCCGCCGCCTCTCGATTAACGTTCGGGCATTTTTCCGCACTGACGGGAATAACACCGTACTGGTTGAAAAGGGCGGGGTTTCCCTCGAATAAAATGTCGGCGTCCTGCTTGTTGGCAAAGGCGATCCAGGTGGCTCTGTCCGTTAACACATAGGCGCCTAGGCTCACACCGGTATTCAGGGTTGCGCCCATGCCGCTGCCGGTTTCAAGGTACCATTGACCGGATCCGGCGCCAGGGTCGATAGCGGCCGCCTGCCACAATGAGCGTTCTTTTTTGTGTGTCCCCGAATCATCACCGCGTGAGGCAAATTTAGCGCCGGCTTGCTTGATTCTCTGCAGCGCGTCAATGACGTCGCGGGCTCCTGCCAGATTTGCCGGATCGGCTTTGGGTCCAATGATGACAAAGTCGTTGTACATCAGGTCGCGGCGGTAGTCGCCATAGCCATCAGCTACAAATTTTTCTTCGGCCGACTTTGCGTGAACCAGAAGCACATCGCCATCACAGCGTCTGGCATTTTTGATCGCCTGTCCCGTACCTACGGCGACGACATTCACCTTTATACCGGTGCCCATTATACCGGTGTCCTTTTCCAGGAGCGGTAATAGGTAGTCATATAGGCCACTGTTCTGGGTCGAGGTGGTGGACTGAACGATGATGGTATCCGCCAGAGTGTGAGCGCTGAAAGCCAACGCAACGGAGATGATCAGGTGTTTCATAGCCGACCTCTAAAACAGGATTTCGCCGGCTAAATACGCTTTAGCCATCGGGGTTTGGGGCGCGGTAAAAAACTGATCCGCCGGACTCTGCTCGGCTACCCGCCCATTGGATATAAATACGATTTCATCGGCCAAACGTCTAGCCTGACTTTGGTCGTGACTGACCAGAATAACCTTGGCCCCCCGGGCGCTTTGAACTTTGACCAACGATTCAATTAATAACACCGATGCCGGATCCAGGCTAGCCGTCGCCTCATCCAACAGCAATAACGCAGGTTCACTCAACAAAGCTCGTGCCAGGGCCAGTCGTTGTTGTTCTCCACCGGACAGCATCCGAGCCGGTTGATCTGCCCGGTCATCCAAGTTGACACTCTCCAAAGCCTGAATCAAACGCCGGGGATCGGTTTTAGCGATCCAGGGGGCCGCAAAGGCTAAATTCTGGAGCACAGTTCGGCGCAGCAGTACAGGCTGCTGAAAGACCATAGCCTGCTCATCGCGGCTGCCGGCCACGGTTAGAGAGCCCAGCGTAATCAATCCCTGATCCGGAGTGATCAGTCCATGCAAACAGCGAAGGAACATGGTTTTGCCCGCGCCGTTCGGGCCCATAACCACCGTGATGCCAGGTTCATTAATTCGCAGGTTTACACCCTGCAACACGGGTCGGTCGCCTTTAATAAGGCCCAGATCGCTGATACATATAGGCAAGAGTGCGTTAGGCATATTGGCGCTTCGCAGCGTATTCACGGACGCCGATCACCAGTGCGTTGACCAGCAAAGACAGAGTTAACAACACCACTCCCAAGCCAAGGGCAAGGGTCAGGTTGCCCTTCGAGGTTTCCAGCGCGATGGCGGTGGTCATGACACGGGTCAGGTGATCAATATTGCCGCCGACGATGATGACTGCGCCAACTTCCGCGATGGCCCGACCGAAGCCCGCCAGAATGCAGGTGGTCAGCGCATAGCGCGCATCCACCAAGTAAGCCATCAAGGCACGGCTTCCGGTGATGCCCATCGAGTAAAACGTATCGCTGTACTCCTGATGAAGGTGCTCAATCACCTGATTTGACAGAGCTGCGATAATCGGGGTGATCAGCACCACCTGCGCGATGATCATGGCAGAGGGCGTGTACAGCAGGCCCAGCCAACCCAGCGGACCGGAGCGTGACAGCAGCAAATACACAATCAATCCCACAACCACTGGGGGCATGCCCATCAGCGCGTTCAGCAAAAGGATGAAGAATTTGCGTCCCGGAAATTTGGCGATCGCCAGCCAAGTGCCGAGGGGCAAACCGATGACGGCGGAAATTGCCAGCGCACTCAGGCTGACCCGAATGGACAGCCAGAGAATTTCAAATAAATCTGCGTCCAGCGTGATAATCAGCCGAAAGGCTTCAGACAAAGCATCCATTTATAAGGATAGTCCTGAATTAGTACATCGAAGATTCACTCCTCTTTGCCCCGGATTCGCAAGGGTTTTGAGCGGGCTCAACCCGAGCGGAAACGAAACTGAGGTGATTCTACGAGCCCAAATGCACTCGGTGCTGAACGAATCATGGCAAGCCCCCGATATAGTAGACGGCAATTACTTTTGCGTAAACGCTAAAGCTACAGGTGTTGATATTGAGAGGAAAGCGATACTCCGAAGAATTCAAAATCGAGGCGTGTAGATTTGGAGCGTGGTAAGACTTTTCTCTCTGAATAAGCAGGCCGTCTTTCAGGAGTTGGTCAAAATCAATCGGCTTGGAAAATGTCCGTCCACTAAAGCGGTGCAAGATCAGCGCGAGCTTGCGAGCGTCCGGCGACCGTAGGGAGCGAATTTAATGGCTTTGTTATGCATTAATCTATCCAGGCGGCAAAGCTCTACCAACGCCCGGCTCCCTATTTTTCAAATATTTTGATACGCGCTCCGCTGTCTTCCCACCAAGCAAACCAGAATCAATTAAAAACTTCAAATTTATTGCCGCTTGGTCAGGGTCACCTGTTTTAACGGAGTTAGTTATCAACTGAGCTTCAAATTCAAGCTGTTTCAATGCTTGTTGATTTACGGAGTTTATATAGGCTGGGACAGCGGTCATGAGAGCAACGATAATAGGAACAAGTAGACCAATAAGAATGTTCCTTCGAGCTTCCACTTTCAGACGATTTTTGGATATCTGAAGCTCTCTTTCTTTAAAATCCATTTCTAGGGAGAACTTTTTTCTCTCCCACTCTTCTTGAGACAACTTTTGATCTATAGTCACTTCACTATTTCCCATGAAAAGATGCATAACGCTTGGCTCACGCGCCGGTTTGGAGCCGCAGCGTGGCGTAAAACCGGTCGCTGTGCAGCCGTCGGTTATGCCCTGTGCCCGATTCCTGAACCTGAATTCCACGGACGAATATTTTTCAACTGATCTTCAAGGGCATCTTCCGCAATTTCAGTATCGTAAGCTGCCTGAGCTCGCAACCAATAGCCATTAGACAAGCCAAAGAATCGACAAAGTCGCAGGTCTGTGTCTGCAGTTATCGAACGTTTTCCAGCGACAATCTGACCGATTCTCTGAGCAGGCACCCCAATTTCTTTGGCCAGACGATATTGAGAAATACCCATCGGCTCAAGAAACTCTTCCTTCAGTAACTCGCCTGGTGTTACAGAATCAATGTTGCGCATGAGTTACCTCCTAGTGGTAATCAATAATTTCGACATCTTCCGCACCAGCCTTGGTCCAGCGGAAACACACCCGGAACTGCCTGTTGATTCGAATGCTGTGCTGACCTTGGCGATCACCATGCAACGGCTCCAACATATTGCCGGGTGGTACATTAAGATCATCCAACTGACTTGCAGCCTGGAGTTGCCGAATCTTCCTCATAGCAACGCGCTCAAAATTAACAAAGCGCCTGACGCGGCGGCCGCTTGCCAGCTTCTCGGTATCCTTACACTTAAACGATATGATCATGGATTAATAATGACGCCCTGCGACAATGACGTCAAGCGTTACTATCATGGATGACTGGTTGATAGAGGGGGATAACACCTAAGCATTTAATGGTCGTGCGCAGCATGACCATTAAATGTCTGTTGGACTAAGCCTCCAGGGCCACCGCTGTCGGGCGACTCCTTGTTGTGGTTTAACTCTGATTAGCCCGCAAATACCGCTTTTCACAGTGTAAGCGCCCGATTTATAAAGCACCCCCAATCGCAGACGGAGGGCCCGCACCTCCCGTTCTGTGCCATGGCCGGTACACACGCTCCGGTTAGGCTGTATCTTTCATAACTCTGGCCGTCATCATTCCCCACAGCCAATTGATTCTGTAGCGGTCGATGTGCACGACGGCGTAACCGGCCTCTTGCAGCAGTTGGACACACTCCCGCTCACGATAGGTCTTGAAGTGCGCGTGATTGAACAGACGCAGATATAGATCACACACTCGACAAGACCAATAGTCATCGCACCAGTCAGTGATGATAAGTTGACCGTCTGGACGCAAAACCCGCCTCATCTCCTGCAGCGCAGCGATGGGCT
>JAGPVT010000147.1 GCA_018066865.1 Marinobacter sp.
TGCCCATCCGGGCTAATCGTGGCGTGAGTTTTTGAAGAGTTGCCGTCGAACTTTGCGACGGGTTTCAGTGTTTCATAGCTCCAAAGTACCACGCCAGGAAAATTGGATGAAAAGCGCAAATCACTAACCGGTCGAACGGTAGGCGTTTCATCGGTAATAGGACGCTTATCAACGATACCGTGGCCTTTGCCCGCTGTTATAAAAAAATCGTTGTTCGACAGGCCAAGATTCAGAAGTTTTCCACTTCCCGTAAGGCTCGGGCTGTTACTGTCGCGCAGAAGCGGTTTTAGCGCATCGCCATAACCGTGGAACAGGTTCCAGGTCTCATTGGCAGAGAGATAGTGGGTCAGGCTGGTATCCATGGCGTGGCCGTAAGTTGGGAAGTGCGGGAATTGCTTCAGTACTTCTCCGTCGGTGGATTGCACCCGGACGCTATCATTTAAATCCTGCCATAGAAACGTTCGCTGGCCGGGCACGAAATAGGCGCTGTAAATATTAGCGTCACTGGACAGCACTTTGTGGCGTTCTTCCTCAATGTTCCAAAGAACCAAGTGGTTGCTGCGGTGGGAGCTGATGACATATCGCCCGTCATCTGAGACGTCGACTGCCATGATTGGGCCGTAGGCGACGCCGAGAGTCCCGGCGGCTATGGCGATAATGAAGGCTATGAGAATAGCAGCGAAGGGCAAAACCCAGCGGTAGTTCGATCTAATAGCGTCCAAACTGTTTTCCCCCCAGCTCTTTCAGTCGCTCAATAATTGCTTCTTTATAAGAGCGGTTAAATACTTCCTTACTGGGAATTCGCATCCCTGAGTGACTAAAAAGCCATTTTGATTGATCAACAGGAGTGAACTTTTCGTCATCCAGAGCATCTTCGATAAACTCATCGAATCCTGCCGCGTCTTTGCGAGCCACCTCCTCAAATCCCACATACCCTAACGCTGGCCGCGGAGGTTGCTCCGGAATCCACTTGTTCACCGCAAGCTTTTTCAAACGCAAAACATAATCCGTTGCCGCCTGCGGACTTACGCTGGCGCGGAGGTTCAAGGGTGACAACAGAGTGTAATCAGGCGGTCGCTCACCGTTGCGCAGGCAGTCTATGCAGGGCTGTCGCAAGGCATTTGCTTCGGTGAGAATGTCTTTCCCTAGTCTGGCCCAGTTTTCTTTGACGGTTTGTTTGAGCGCCTCAGGCACATATAAAGATCGCTGGGGGTGGACGGTCATCCACGCCTCGAATGTCAGTGGTAAGTAGTCTTTGTAAAGTTTTTCGATGGCAGGCCCGAAACCGTTATCCAGAAAGCTCGGGAAGGTCCACCATTTTTTGTCATAGGCTCCCCGCAAGTAGCCCAGCACGTCGTCCATAGGGTCGTCCGCGGCTATGAGATCCCTTGCCGCAGTGACCATAGGAGAAGGGCGGAACGGGGCCTTCTGCCACCAGGAGCTATCTTCATCGTCATCCGGCCCGAGAATGCCGTCGCCACGGGAGTGCAGCACCACAATCTTGCGTACTGCGTTATGGGCGGAAGGGAACACGCCCAGCCCCAGAGGGTGTACATCACGGCTGCTGTCGTTGGTAAGCGCATTGTCGGCAACCGCCGGTTGCCAAAGGAACAGGTGGTCGGCCAGATTGTGATGCCCGATGGTGCCCAGAATATTCAGGGCCGTCAGGCCTACTCGCGCGCCCAGAGAATGGGTGATCAGGCTGATGACAATACCGGCGTTTGCCAGTTGCTTAAGTATGGGCACCAAGCGTCGGCCAGTTGCCATGGCATTCAGCTCTGCCTGCATAAAATCGGTGGCGCCGGTATTTCCCGGCCAGGAAATATTAATGATGCGGCTGTAAGGCATCCAGTCCTGGCCATCAAAACCCGCTGCACGGTTCAACTGGTACTCCGTATGAATCGCCCAGTTATGGGCTCCTGTGCCATTCAGTTTGTCTTCTTCCGGAGTGATGGCGTTGTTGTTCGACAGTGCATCGGCATCTTGCCAGATCGTGGCTTTATTGGGGTGCCAGGTAAAAGCCTTTGCAAATGATGGTGCGTTGCCGTGGTAGGCCTCCCGGCTACCGTCGTACTTAAGAAATCGCCCCCATTCGCCATGGGGCACGTTGTAGCCGTGTATATAAATGAGCGCGTTGTTGCCGTTTGCCCGGAAGTAATCCAGCTGTTCGTCTGTCAGCAGGTCGGTTGCTGCGGGCGCTGATTCGCGCAGATTGATGATCACCGGTGGTGGCAGGTGTATCGCTCTTGCTTTGCGTTCACCCTGAATAACGGTGAGGTCTACGCCTTCGTCGAGGTAATGGCCAGGGGCGAAGCGGCGTTGTTCACTCACGGTATCGAACCCGATCAGATGCTCGCCTTCTGGCTCCTCCGGCCAGTGCCATCTGGCGTTCCCTGTGACGAGTTGAGTAAAGATGGCCACGGCATTATCTAGCGTATGCTCTGTGCCATCCTGTAGTTCGGCGGTTACAACCTTGCCACTCTCATCTTTAATTGTGCCGGCGTTGATAAAAGCCCTGGGGTGCCCCAGGTTATCCGAGCGCTGTAGACGCACGTTTGCAGTTTCGTGTGCGCAAATGGGCGCGCCGTGGGCCCCGAAAGGTGCTGAGCTGGGTGAAAAGGGCAGGTTGCTTGCGGGTGTCATTCAGGTTCCCTCCTGTGAATGCGCTAATGTTGCAAGTGTTTCCAGTGTGTCTGACCAATAGGCTCCTTGTCTGGTCTTACGTATCGTCGCGAGTTCGTCTTCGCTTAGTACTTTGGTAAAGCCTTGCCTGATCAAAAGCTCTGCGCCCTCCACCAGGGCTTGCTCATTCGGGGCTCCCAGTGTGATCAACTGCTGGAACCAGGAGGAAACAACGTCATCATTCAAACCGTTGTTCGCTGTAAGAGATTTTGCCAACAGGTTCTGACGATAGCGTTCCACTGCCGCAAGATTCTCTTTAGTTAGCACAAGAGGTTGCGAGCGCAGTTCATCTGACTCATTCGAAACTGCCAGGGCTTCCTTCTTCACAAGAGACCAGTTAGCACCCGCATGATGTCCATGGATGGCGGTTAATGGGCCAAGCACCCGCAAACGCTGACAGGGTGAAAGCGATGCTCCAAGGCTGCCAAACGTTGCTGGATCTGCATAACGAAAAAGGCTATCGCCGTGGGGAGTACGAACGGTATTCAGGCTTACAAGGTGATTGCGGATTTTTTCGAGCGTCAATAGCCGGCCCTGCAGTGCCAGGGCTTTGCCTTCTGTCAGCCAGCCGTTCAGCCATTCTTCACTCTGGCGTGCGGTGGGCTGGATAACCAGAGGGCCATCATGGGCTTGTTCGCGGTATTCCGAATGAATATAAGGCAAGTCGTAGACGGGTGCGGGGTCATGCTCAAACAGCAGGCGCAATACTCCAGGGTGTTTTGCCTGGTCAACCAGATACCAGCCGGCATCTGCGTTCAGAGGGGCTTTGTGATGGTAAAACGACGTGGTTTCGTGAGCCTTCTGGCTCAGGGCTGTGGGGTCCTTCATGGCTGCCTTCATCTATCCTTAGATGACCAAAATGCAGAGTGATAAGAGTGATAGTAGCGGAACCCGAAAACACTGTCACCTGCCGGGCTTGTCACGACCCCTGTCAAGAAACAGATCTCCTGAAAATGAGAAGGGGCGCCCACTCAGGCACCCCTTCCCGCCCAATTTCAGAGAATGTTACTTGCTGCTGACAAACTCCGGATAGGCTTCCATACCGCACTCGGACAGGTCCACGCCCTCGTATTCTTCTTCTTCGCTGACACGTATGCCCATCACCGCTTTGATAATGCCCCAGACCAGCAGGCTGGCAAGGAACACCCAGCCGAAGATGGTTGCAGCGCCAATCAACTGTCCGCTGAAGGTAGCACCACTGTTAGTGACAGGAACCAGCATCAGACCGAGAAAACCACACACACCGTGGGCTGAGATGGCGCCCACCGGGTCGTCGATGCGAAGTTTGTCGAGAAAGATGATGCTGAATACAACGGCTACACCGCCCAGGCCACCCCAAAGGGTTGAGGTCAAGGCGCTGGGTGTGGAGGGCTCGGCGGTGATAACCACCAGGCCCGCAATTGCACCATTGAGAAGCATGGTCAAATCAGCCTTGCCAAACAGCAAGCGACCGGTTATCAGCGCGGCGATGGCACCGCCGGCGGCGGCCGCGTTGGTGTTGAGGAATACCATAGCAACCGAGTTGGCGCTGGCAATATCGCCCAGCTTCAGAACCGAGCCACCGTTAAAACCAAACCAGCCCATCCAAAGGATAAAGGTACCCAGCGCAGCCAGAGGCAGGTTGGCACCGGGGATGGCACGGATTTCGCCGTTGGGGCCGTATTTGCCTTTCCGGGCCCCAAGCAACAGTACTCCGGCAAGTGCAGCGGCCGCACCGGCCATGTGAACAATGCCAGAGCCGGCAAAGTCGCTGAAGCCAAGGTCGCCCAGGTTATACAGCCCGAAAACGTCTTTGCCACCCCAGGTCCAGGAGCCTTCCATCGGGTAGATTACGCCGGTCATCACCGCCGCAAAGACGAGGAACGCCCAGAGTTTCATACGCTCAGCCACGGCCCCGGATACAATCGACATAGCAGTGGCTACAAACACCACCTGGAAGAAGGAATCTGCCGCGCTGGAGTAGATTGCGCCGCCTTCGAAGCCGTCCTCCCGAGTGGCAAAATCCCCTAGTACTGCTGTGGCGTCTGTCTGTTCGATGCCGTTCAGTAATAGGGCGCCGTCGTACATGATGGCGTAGCCACACACCAGGTACATGATGGAGGCAATCGCGTAGAGCGCAACGTTTTTGGTGAGAATTTCGGTGGTGTTCTTGGCCCGTACGAGCCCGGACTCGAGCATTGCAAAGCCCGCAGCCATCCACATTACTAATGCGCCGCATATCAGAAAATAAAAGGTATCTATTGCATACTGCAGGTGAAAAATATTGCTTTCCATGGGAAGCCCTCCGCACAAGGCACTTCAGATTGGTTTTTTTGCGTTGGTTGTTAAGTGATCAGGGCTGGGTCAGACCGCTTCTTCGCCGGTCTCGCCCGTCCGGATCCGAATCGCCTGTTGCAGTTCGGTCACGAAAATCTTGCCATCACCAATCTTGCCGGTATTGGCAGCCTTGGTGATGGATTCGATAACCTGGTCCAGCAGGTTGTCGCCAATGGCAACTTCCACTTTTACTTTGGGCAGAAAATCCACCACATATTCGGCACCACGATAGAGCTCTGTGTGGCCTTTCTGCCGCCCGAAGCCTTTGACCTCAGTGACGGTTACGCCTTGAAC